>NZ_JAYFUY010000049.1:0-15042 GCF_059933065.1 Blautia sp. HA3515
AAGAAAGAAGCATATATGCGGTTATGCTTCCAGCAGCAAAATCAGGAATCCTGGCAGGTATTGTACTGGGAATCGGCCGTGCCATCGGAGAAACCATGGCAGTAGTAATGATCGCAGGAAATCAGCCCAGAATGCCAAAAGGATTGCTGAAAGGTGTACGTACATTGACTATGAATATTGTAACAGATATGGGGTATGCAACCGGACTGCACAGGCAGGCATTGATCGCAACGGCTGTTGTGTTGTTTGTATTTATTCTGATCATAAATCTCAGTCTTTCTCTGTTGAACAGGAGGAGCGAAAATGAAGGGTGATGCAGCAATGACGATAGGAGGTTCTGTGGCTTATACAAGAACGAAGTCAGCAAAACCTAAATATATTGGATCAAAAATCCTGAAATTTTTAACGATCCTGGCAGCAGGTATAACCTTTGCAGTGTTATTATTCCTGATCGCATATATACTGGTAAAAGGAATTCCATATTTGAATAAGGATCTGTTTTCCTTTACTTATACATCCGATAATGTTTCACTTGTTCCGGCACTGATCAATACTTTTATTATGACAGTGGTATCATTGGTGATCGCCGCACCGCTGGGGATTTTTGCGGCAATCTATCTGGTGGAATATGCAAAAAAAGGAAGCCGTCTTGTGAATGTGATCCGTATTACGGCAGAAACACTTTCCGGTATTCCGTCTATTGTATTTGGTCTGTTTGGTATGCTGTTTTTTTAACAGCACTGAAGTGGAAAATGTCTCTGCTTGCAGGTGCATTTACTATGGTTATTATGATCCTTCCCCTGATCATGCGTACATCCGAGGAAGCCTTAAAATCAGTTCCAGATTCCTACCGGGAAGCCAGTTTTGGCCTTGGTGCAGGAAAACTTCGGACGATTTTTACCATTGTACTTCCTTCAGCAGTTCCAGGGATCCTGGCAGGTGTGATCCTTGCAGTAGGAAGAGTAGTTGGTGAGACAGCTGCGCTGATCTATACCTCCGGTACACTTCCGAAAGTTCCGGACAGTCTGATGGGCTCAGGCCGTACTCTGGCACTTCACATGTATGTACTTTCCTGTGAAGGTCTGCACATGAACCAGGCAGCAGCAACGGCTGTGATCATTTTGTTATTTGTAATGCTTATTAACTGGCTGTCCGGCCGCGTGGCAAAAAGGATAGCGAAAGGATAATTTTATGAGTGAAAAAACGAAAATCCAGATCAGTAATATGGATCTGCATTATGGTAATTTCCATGCATTAAAGAATATCAATATGGAGATACCTGAGAAGGAAATAACCGCATTTATCGGCCCCAGCGGCTGTGGAAAATCTACCCTGTTAAAGTCCCTGAACAGGATGAATGATCTGGTGGAAGGGTGTAAGATCACAGGAAAAGTAGAACTGGATGGGCAGGATATTTACGGAGATATGGATGTGAATCTGCTGCGAAAAAGAGTAGGTATGGTTTTCCAGAAGCCTAATCCTTTCCCTATGAGTATTTACGATAATATTGCCTATGGACCAAGAACACACGGGATCCGTTCCAAAGCAAAGCTGGATGAGATCGTGGAAAAATCCCTGCGTGATGCAGCAATCTGGGACGAGGTTAAGGACAGATTAAAAAAGAGTGCACTGGGGATGTCCGGTGGCCAGCAGCAGCGTCTTTGCATTGCAAGAGCTCTGGCTGTGCAGCCGGAAGTTCTTCTTATGGATGAGCCTACCTCTGCGCTGGATCCTATTTCTACTTCAAGGATTGAGGAACTGGCAATGGAATTAAAGAAGGACTATACTATTGTGATCGTTACACATAATATGCAGCAGGCAACCAGAATTTCCGACAAAACAGGGTTCTTCTTACTAGGCGAAGTGGTAGAGTTTGCCAAGACACAGAAGCTGTTTTCCATGCCTCAGGATAAGAGAACAGAGGACTATATTACAGGAAGGTTTGGTTAAAGACTATGGGAACGCATTTTGAAAGAAAGCTGGAAGAATTGCATGCACAGATGATCGCAATAGGAAATCTGTGTGAACAGGCGATTACTCTTTCCGCAGAAGCTGTTCGTGGAGGCGGGGATCAGGTCGTCCGTCAGGTATTTGAAACGGATCGGGATATTGATGCAAAAGAGCGTGAGATTGAAGGACAATGCATGAAACTGCTGCTTCTTCAGCAGCCGGTTGCCGGAGATCTTCGGCGGATCTCAGCTGCACTTCGTATGGTGGCAGATATGGAAAGAATCGGAGATCAGGCTGCGGATATTGCAGATCTGGCGCTTCATATGGATACTGCAGCAGTAAAGGTGTCCGCAGATATTGCAGGAATCGCAGATGCTACGGTACATATGGTTCAGGGAAGTATTGAAGCTTTTGTGGACATGGATCTTAAAAAGAGCAGATATGTGATCGACAGTGATGACATTGTGGACAATGCTTTCAATGAGATCAAGGAGAATCTGGCGGATCAGATCTACGGAAAAAAGCTTGATGCGCGTACTGGTCTGGATATTCTTATGACTGCAAAATATTTTGAGAGAATTGGTGATCATGCCGTGAATATTGCTGAATGGGTGGAGTTTGCCATTACAGGAGAGCATAGGAATAACGAGCATGAGTATGATTTTGAAAAAGAGATGGCTGCTTTTATGAAATAACTTTTATGAAGTAATACATAAAACAGCAATCTGTCTATAATTTGTTAAGGGTTTTGACCCTATCCCCTATAGGGAGCTGCTGCATGAAAACGTGGCAGCTCTTTTTGGCGTTTAAGGGAGTTTTCCGGTTTTGGCAATGACAAAATCGGAAATATCATAATTTATAAGAAAATATATAGTAAAATAGAGAAAAGACTAACTGAAGGAAAAGGAGGGTATGATTATTGAGAATGAAAAAAGGAAGATGGCTGCACAGGCTGGCAGTGGCTTTGGGGACAGCGGCAGCAGCAGTGATGCTGACCCAGGTTCCGGCAGCAGCAAGAGAGATCACATGTAAGGAAGATACCACCTACCAGATCAATGCAACAGAAACAAGGACAGTGGATTTTATAAGCGGACCGATTATGCCGGGGGACACTCTGAAGGTGGAGGGAAAGCAGAAAATTTATCCTGCAAGCAGCGGCACACCGGAAACTGTGGTTCAGAGAGTTGCCATGGATGTTACAGAATATTGCTACTACCCAAAGGAAAGTGCAGCTACAGGGCCGTTTACCAATCATTTTGTTACAGAGCGTCCAAGTGATGGATATAAAGCCGGGATTGGGAATGAACAATTGAATGAAGCACTGAAAGGACTGGAGTTTGTCACAACTAAGATTTACAACCGGCAGGGACAGTATGTAGAAGTAATCTCCGGGTTTGTGAATCATACAGGAAAAATTCTTCGGGTAGCTGCCAACGGAGAAGGGCCAGCCTGTAACAATATGGGGGCACTGAATGAATTTGATGGCGAGGGGAACTGTATACGAACTTATAATCTTAGAGCCAAGAGCATGATTGTAAGGATTTATGAGTCGGAGTGTGATCTTACCTATGATCTGGATGGTGGAAGTCTGCAGGGCAAAACAAATCCGTCTACTTATACAGTTGCCACTCTGGAGCCATATTCTGTAAAAATCTGGGGGCCTGTAAAGGAAGGCTTTCATTGTACAAGCATGGGAACTTCTGACGGACGTTCCTCTCTGTTTGGAAATGATTTTACAAAGGGCATAGAGAATGGCCAGAGATATTTTATTCATGAATACTGGCCAGGATATTTCGGATATGCTGGTGGAACAGGGCAGAACAGAGATTTCTGGTTCAGCTTTAATAAGGGCTATACCGCTGTATTCCATGGGAACGGCGGCACAGTGAACGGATTGGATACCTGGATCAGCGAAGTGGATCGGGATAAGGATTCTACCTATCCGTATAAATATACGGATGTGAATTTTACACCGGTGAGAGCAGGGTATCAGTTTGAGGGCTGGTACCTGGACGAGAATTTCAGCCAGAAGTTCTACGGCTTCCAGGATGACCGGACTTATGATACGACCGGACATGCTGACTGGAAGATCCCGTTCTGGACCACTCGGTCTGATTATATTACAGATCTGTATGCCAAGTGGTCCGGCGGCACTGAGCCAGAGCCAAGTACAGCACCATTGCCATCAGAAGCACCGAAGCCTAGCACAGCACCGTCTCCATCAGAAGCACCGGCGCCTAGTGAAGCACCAACACCTACCAAGGCACCGGAGCAAGGTGTAACACCGGGAAATACACAGACACCAACACCTACAGCTGCACCGTCTGCACCTGCTCTTCCAAAGAGGGGAAGCCAGCATAAGGTGAAAGGGCTGATCTACAAGGTGACAGCATCCACAGCTTCTAAAAAGACTGTAACGGTAATGCGTCCTGTGAAGAAAACAGAGAAAAAGATCACTATTCCTGCATCTGTAAAGCTTGGCAGCTATACGTATCAGGTTACTGCCATCAATGCAAAAGCATTCAGAAATAATAAAAGGCTTGTGCAGGTAACAATAGGTGCGAAGATCACAAAGATCGGACGACAGGCTTTTGAGGGCTGCAGAAACCTGAAGAAGATCACCATCAGATCCAAAGCGGTGAAGAAGATTGAGGTAAATGCATTCCGCAAGGTGAAGAAGGGGGCAAAGATCTACGTTCCAAAAGCAAAATACAAAGCATACAAAAAGTACTTAAAGGCTGCAAAGATCACAAAGGATATTAAGGTTATCCGTAAGTAACCAGGATTTGGCGCTTTGATAACCAGATCGTATCGTATAACTCTCTCAAAATTGATGTTGGGGCAAAAATCCCAACTGTGATAGGGCTGTTTCCAGGGCTGAGGAAGCAGCTCTGTTTGCGTGTTGTGAAATGTGCATAAAAATAATGCTTCAAATAAGCGAAACTGACGAAATGATAAAAGGTATATTGACAAATCATAACACGGGTATTATGATTACACCATAAGTTACGTAAAGGTTTACGCAATGAAAAATAAGGTGGTCATTACTATGAATGAAAAGAAGTTGTCCATCATTTGTGTAATCCTTTACCTAACAAATATGTGCAAAAATATTCAAAATATGTTCCAAATTATAAAAAAATATACAGGAAAGGAGCACGTTCACTTTATAATAACAGAGAAAAATGGTAATATGGAAACTTTACTAAGATTTCTATGAAGGCTACATCAGTATTATTTACCAGGAATTAAGTGTAATTAACGAGTTATCTATTTTAGAAAACCTTTTCGTAGGCAAGCTTCCATCATCAGTGGAACAAGCTTTATGGGTGATAAAGGTAAGATCCGGGAGTTGTAATGGGCGCTCTGATCATTATCTCTGTTGCAATCGACCATTTCGTAGTAAGTAAGAAATAATCTGGATTCAGGTGTTTTCACACCCGAATCATGTTACAAATTCAAATAAAATTACAGTTTTTGGCTTAAGGAGAGAAAAGAAATGAAACCAATGTTTAATCCTTCATTAATGTGTATGGATCTTCTTAATATCAAAGAGCAGATCCAGATTCTGAATAAACGTGCAGACTTTTATCATGTAGATATCATGGATGGACATTTTGTTAAAAATATTACTCTGTCCCCGGATTTTGTAAAAGCGATCCATCCCATCTGTGACATTCCGCTGGATTGTCATCTGATGGTAACTACACCGGATGATTTTATTGAACCTTTGGCAAAAGCCGGTGCAGGCTTTATCTGCCCTCATGCTGAGACTATCAATTCCGAAGCATTTCGTATCATCAACAAGATTCATGATAATGGATGCAAGGTTGGCGTTGTACTGAATCCTGCAACACCGGTATCTTATATTAAGCACTACATCCACAAGCTGGACAAGATCACAGTAATGAGCGTTGATCCTGGTTTTTCCGGACAGCCATTCATCCCGGAAATGTTAGACAAGATCCGGGAACTGAAACAGTTGAAGGAAGAAAATGGATATAATTATCTGATCGAGGTAGACGGATCCTGCAATAAGAGAACCTTCAAGCAGCTGACGGAAGCTGGAACAGAAGTGTTCGTTGTAGGTTCTACAGGATTGTTTGGACTGGATTCCAATCTGGAAACAGCCTGGGATAAGATGATCGCAGACTTCAATCAGGAAGTGAATGCCTGAGGACAGGAGAAATCTATGAAAAAAGTAATTGGAATTGACATCGGAGGAACCAACCTGCGGTTCGGAGTTGTGGATCACAATGGAAATCTGGAACATTTTGAAAAGAAATCCAGTGGTTCTCTGGTATCCGATAATGCAGTTGAAAATCTAAAAAACGAGATACTCAGATATATGGATACATATCAGCTGAACAAAGAAGAGTTGGCTATCACTATCGGAGTTCCGTCAGCAGTAAGCAAGGATAAGAGTTTTATCTATTCTTCTCCAAACCTGAAAGGTCTTGAGAACATGGATCTGGGACATCTTTTAAGAGATGCCCTTCAGATGCCGGTGTTTGTAGACAGGGATGTGAACTATCTCCTGATGAATGATATCAAGAATTTTGATATTGATCCTGATCGTGACAAAACCATTCTTGGTATGTATCTTGGCACTGGCTTTGGAAATGCCGTGTATATAAATGGCAGTCTTCATTGCGGAAAGCATGGGGTTGCAGGAGAGCTTGGTCATATTCCACTTAGAGGTGCCCATGGACAGTGTGGATGCGGCGGCAAAGAATGTAGTGAACTTCATTGTTCAGGCAAGCATCTGCAGGAAATAAGGGCGGAATATTTCCCGGATACAGTGATCGATGATATTTTCACAAAACACGGAGATGATCCTGTGATCCAGGAATACATAGATATTTTGTCTTATCCTATCAGTACAGAAATCACGATTCTGGATCCGGATTATGTATTAATGGCAGGCGGTGTGATGATCATGAAGGACTTCCCTATGGAAAGGCTTCTTGAGCAGATCAGAATACGCTGCAGACATCCTTATCCGGCAGAGGATATTCAGTTTGTTTTCCCTGAGCATACTCAGACCAGTGGTGTGATCGGTGGAGCTTTGGCTTATTTTGCCAGTGTAAAATAACATGAATGCAAAAAAAGTATTAATGCCGTCATGCAATGCGTGTGCAGATGATCTCAGATATTGAAAAGAAATATGGAGCCCAGTGGCATGAATAAGTATATTGGCGTAGAAATCGGCGGTACCAAGCAGCAGATCGGGGTTGGCTATGGGAACGGAAATATTATTGTCAGCAGGAATGTAAAGCTTCAGTATAAAAGAGGCGCAGAGGACATTCTTGACTGGCTGTCCGAAAATATCAGGGAGCTGCTTGATGAGTATCCGGATGTGTCCAGGATCGGCGTTGGATTTGGCGGACCGCTGGAGTCCTCAACCGGTCGTGTGCTTTGTTCACTTCAGGTTCCGGGATGGAAGGATTTTCAGCTGAAAAAGTGGTTTGAAGAAGAATTTCATCTTCCTGCAGTGATCGTGAATGATACCGTAGCCGGTGGGATCGCAGAGCTTTACTGCGGTGCCGGGATCGGTTCAAGATCCATGTTTTATACCAACATCGGAACTGGCATCGGCGGCGGCCTTTACATTGACGGAAAAAATTATGATGGGATCGGTTTTGGGGCAGGCTATCTGGGAAACAGTCTGATCCCGGACTGGCAGAGCAGTACACCAGGGGCAATGACCCGTCTGGAGCTGATCTGTTCCGGCAGAAGCATTGAGACCCGCCTGAATCGGCCTGGCTATGTACCGGAAAGCTCTTCTTTGTACAAGGCCGGAGAGCGGATCACCTGTCAGGATCTTGGAGATGGGGTAAAGGCGGAAGATACTTTCTGTATGGAAGAACTGGATCGGATCGCCTCCAGCTTTTCTATCGGACTGGCCAATGTCCTGGCTCTTGGAGGAATCCAGAAGATTCTTATTGGCGGAGGCGTAGCTAAAATGGGAGAGGTTCTGTTTTCACGGATCCGCAGGTTTACAAAGGAATATGCATTTGTGGCAAATCAGGGAACTTATTTGATCCAACCCTGCAGACTGATGGATGAAGCGGTGATCGTAGGTGCTCTTCTTGCTGCTGATGGAAAGTGGAGATAAAAGAAAAAACCAGGTGAAGACCCTGAATAAGGATCTGCATCTGGTTTTTTCTTTTGCTTGTTTATTTATCTTCCTCAGATAATTTCTTTTCCACAGGGAAGGTGATCACTACTTTAAAAAGATCTCCGTCAAGATACAGGCGGAAGCTGCCTTTTTGCAGCTCCGTCAGAGTTTTGGCAATGGAAAGGCCAAGACCGCTGCCTTCTGTGCTTCTGGAAAGATCCCCGCGTATAAAGCGTTCTGTCAGTTGGTCAGCTGAGAAGTTAAGAGCTTGTGCTGAAATATTCTTGGCAGTAAAAACAACCTTAGTTCCTTGATTTTCCAGGGAAATATATACTCGGGTGCCTTCCATTGCATACTTATAGATATTTGTAAAAAGATTGGAAAGCACACGCCACATTTTCTGACCATCTGCCAGGATGGTGGGTTGTTTGGTAGAGAAAAGGGTAACAATGGTCAGCTGCCTGCGTTGGAACTGCTCCTGAAATTCTCCGCACACCTGCTGGGCAAGCTCTGTAAAATTCAAAGGCTGGATATTCAGGGAAACATTTCCGGTACTGATCTTGGAGGCTTCCACCACATCTTCTGTCAGTGTTTTCAGACGGTGGGCCTTTTCATCAAGGATATCCAGATAGCCGCAGATCTTTGGATCTGTAAAATTCTCCTGTTTCAGTAGGGAAATGTAATTGATAATGGAAGTTAGGGGTGTTTTGATGTCATGGGAAACATTGGTGATCAGCTCTGTTTTCAGCCGTTCATCCCGAAGACTTTTATCAACGGCAGCATCCAGTCCGCTGCCAATATTGTTGATATATTCTGCTGTCCGTTTCTGATTGCCTTTCAGACGGTCTGTGGGTATTTTATACTGCAGGTCTCCTTCCGTGATCTTTTTAAGCCCAAGGGTGATCTGATCCTGGCCGTCTGCTTTTTTGAGCACCCATACCAGTGCTGCTGCATCCATAACAAACAGGGGAAGCAGGAAAACCTGTGGGGTATTTACAGCAAGTATGGAAAAAATAAACTGGAAAAACAGGAAAACAGCCAGCCCCAGGGTCAGGGTTATTTTAAGGGCAGTGTTGGTAAAATACAGGGCAAAAAAATCTTTTAATTTATGGAAGAACAGCCGGATCAGGGAGAAAATCCTGCAGGTCAGACTGTTTTTCCAGAAGGTTTTGGTGCGGATCCTGCGGATCATGCCAAGGACAAAGGAAAGCATCAGGACAAAGGTATATAACAAAAGGCATATAAGTACAAAAGCATGTGCTTTTCTTCCTCTTTGTGCATTTTCATAAAGCGTGAACAAGGCGGAATGGTTTATTACATAAGCAAAGGGCAGAAACCAGATCAGGAAAAGCACTACCACGTAAATCTCAGTGAACCATTTGTCAGTAAATGTAAGGTGGATATTACCGTCTTTTGAAGTTCGTCCTGCATTGAAGCAAAGCCACAGGGAACCAATCAGTGTAAGGATCAAACCGGCAGCAAAACCGGCCAGGGCAGGCCGTGCCCATTTCTGGCAGATCTGATAGGTATCTGCATGGGCAGAAAAAACATCTGCAGCAGGATAGTCTGTATCCACTGCCATTGCAAAGGTATAATCTGAAAGATTAAGGTAACTTTCTATATTCTTCTGCCAGGCAGAGGCAGACAGGATGCCATGGCCTGTATTACTGATGGCAGTTCCTGCAGTTTCAAAGGAGTGGTCGGAGCCTGCAAGAACATATACTGGTGTCTGTTCCATCTTTGACAGGAGAGATGCGGCCAAGGAGTAGGAGACATCCTGATTGGAAAAAGCCTTTTTATTCTCATTGTCTACTAAAAGCCAGGTAAGGTTGGAATCCGTTTCATATTCCTGGAGCACATTCTGGCTGTCCATATAGGCGGATACTAAAGATAATGTTTTTTCCAGAGCATTCAGTGCATCCAGAACACGGTCATTCCAGTTTGGATCATGATTCAGGATATCCAGGATACTGGTGCCTCCTTCCGGAGAAAAGTCCTCCACCAAAGGGGTTTGTGTACAGTTGGAAACACTTACATATTTCAATGTGGTTTTGTCGCTGCCATAAATTCCGGTAAGGGCATTGACAGAAAACTCTTTTTCAAAATAATCGTACTCCAGTTCATTCATGATCATGTCATATGCTTCTTTCTCTGTCCACACATCATCATGAAGAAACTGCTGGTTATACCGGAAGTTAAGAGTGCCGTTTTTTATCTGATCCTGAAAATCAGAGAAAGGGAAATATTCTTTTGTGCCGTCTTCTTTTTCACAGATCACAATTGTGTGGCCCGGATCAGAATCATAAGACCAGCTATCACTGACCCATTTCTTCAGATCAGAGAAGGAATAGGCAAGGCCGGAAGTGTTTTTGCCGGAAAGAGGCTGGTCATTCAAAACTTCATCCAGGTCGATCATGCAGGAATCATCTGTAACAGAAGAAAAACGGGAAGTATTTGAGTAAGCAGCGGTGATCTTTCCTGCAGCGATATCAAGATCGTCTGCAAACATGCTGGATTTTGTATAGGTATCAGCCATCTGTACAGGGGACTGGTCTTTGCTTAGCATGTAAGAAAGAAAGAGTCCGCATACAAGGGATACACACAGGAAACCACAGGTCAGGATCCAGACCAGACCTTTCATGGGACGGCTTCTGTAAAATTTGTGATTCATAAGAACTCCTTTCAGAAAAAGTATCAGATTTTCTCTACTTTGTAGCCAAGACCCCATACAACCTTCAGATAACGGGGCTCTTTTGGATTGATCTCTATTTTCTCACGGATATGGCGGATATGTACAGCTACGGTATTATCAGCTGCAATGGCCTGTTCGTTCCATATATTTTCGTAAATCTGGTTAATGGAATATACCCGTCCCTGGTGCTTGATCAATAACAGCAGGATGTTGTATTCAATAGGGGTAAGCCGCACCGGTTCTCCATCCACTGTAACTTCTTTACGGTCATCATCTACCATCAGGCCGCCGGTTTCGTAGATATGGCCGCTTTTTTCCTGGGAAACAGAGCCAAGCTTCATATACCGGCGCAGCTGGGAGCGGACCCGTGCCACCAGCTCCAGCGGATTAAAGGGCTTTGTTACATAATCATCTGCCCCCACATTCAATCCCAGGATCTTATCTGCATCTTCGGATTTGGCAGACAGGATAATAATGGGAAGGGAATTTTCCTCACGGATTTTTAGTGTGGCACGGATCCCGTCCAGCCTGGGCATCATCACATCAATGATCAAAAGGTCTACCTCCTGGGTGCGGAGAACCTGCATAGCCTGCACCCCGTCATAGGCTTTCAGCACCTGGTGGCCTTCCTGCTGCAGATAAATGTGGATCGCTTCTACAATGTCTTTGTCATCATCACATACTAATATATTAGCCAATTTCTTTTACCTCCAATGGTCAGATCGTAACAATTCCTTTTTAAGATAGGCGAAAGGAAAGTCTTAAGAATTTATGAAATTCATAAAATTTATGAGATTTAAACAGTTTTTCGCATTTGTATCAGGGTAGCACATTATTGGTAGTATGGCAAACTAATACAGGAAAATAATGCTTGGCAAAGGGGAGGGAGTTGGATATAATATGAAAACTATGAAGATATAATATTTTTTGTGGGAAGGATGAAGGATTTATGAGAAGCATCAGCGAATGGAAAAGGATCTATAATACAGAAGATTTCAAGGATAACTATACATATACAGGGCAGGATCTGGGGTGTACCTGCACAGAAGGGAAAACTTCTTTTGTGCTGTGGAGTCCCTTTGCAGAGGAAGTATGTCTTTACCTGTACAATGACGGAGAATCAGGAGAAGCATATGGATCTTTTCCTATGGAAAAGGGCGAAAAAGGAACCTGGAGATGGGAAACAGAAGAGAATCTGAACGGAGTAGATCATGATTTCAGGCTTTCTATGGACGGAGAACAGGTATGGCTTGGAGATCCTTATGCCAGAGCCTGCGGTGTGAACGGCAAAAGAAGTATGGCATTATTGCCTGGAAGTGAAGACCCAAAAGGCTGGAAGGAAGATAAGGCTCCTGCAAAAGCAGAGGAAAATATTATTTATGAGATCCATGTAAAGGAGTTTTCCTGGGACAGATCCGGTGGATTTCCTGAAAAAGACCGTGGAAAATATACAGCATTTACAAAAGAACATACCACTTTAAATAATGACGGGATCCATCAAACAGGAATGGATTATATGAAGCAGCTGGGTGTAACTTATGTGCAGCTGATGCCGGTATACGATTATGGCTCTGTGGATGAGAAGGATGATCATGGCTTTAACTGGGGGTACGATCCTGTGAATTATAATGTTCCGGAAGGTTCTTACGCTACAGATCCCTGCCATGGGGAAGTGCGTATCCGTGAATTTAAAGAGATGATACAGGCTTTACACAAAAATGGTTTTCGTGTGATCATGGATGTGGTGTATAACCATATGTATTCTCTGGATACAAATCTGAATAAAGCAGTTCCCTGGTATTATTACCGTTCCTTTGAAAACGGCGAGATCTCCAATGGCTCTGCCTGCGGCAATGATATGGCAAGTGAGCGGCCAATGTGCGGGGATTACATCCTGCAGTCCGTGCTTTACTGGGCAGAAGAATATCATATTGACGGCTTTCGGTTTGACCTTATGGGGCTTCTGGACACAGACCTTATGAACAGGATCCGAAAGGAACTGGATGTACGTTACGGAAAAGGGGAAAAACTGGTTTACGGTGAGCCATGGGCAGCAGACAAAACTGCTATGGAAGGCAGCAGTATCCAGGCATTAAAGTCTAATATTGGTCTTCTGGATGAAAATGTGGGTATGTTTTGCGATGATACCAGAGATGCCATCAAGGGTCATGTGTTTGAGGCAAAAGTGCCTGGCTTTGTAAACGGAAAGGGCGGATTAGAGGAGAAGATACTTGACAGCGTAAAGGCCTGGTGTATTCCAGGCAGCCAGATCAAATCACCTGCACAGATCATTAGCTATATTTCTGCACATGACAATCTTACTTTGTGGGATAAGCTTCTGGCAACAATGAAAGGTGCCTCCAGAGAGAAACTTCTCAGGGTAAATAAACTGGCAACAGCCGTTTATATGACCTGTCAGGGCAATCTGTTCCTGTTATCCGGAGAGGAATTTGCAAGGACCAAGGACGGGGAGGAGAATAGCTTTAACCTGCCCATAGAACTGAACCGTCTGGACTGGCAGAGGGCTTATGAAAATGAAGAGCTGGTAAGTTTTTATCAGGGGCTGATCCGGCTTCGCAAACAGATGCCCGGATTGTGTGACAAGACAGCACAGGCTTTCGGAAGGATCCGGGATCTGTGGGTCCAGTCACAGGCGGCAGGCTTTACTGTGGATAATCTGGTTCCCGGGAAACACGCTGCCTGGACACAGCTGTACATTGCGTATAACGCATCTGGCAAAACGATTGAAAGATCCCTTCCGGAAGGTGACTGGGAGATCCTTGTAAAAGATGGCAGGATCTGTGGCAACACATTCTGCAAAGACGTAGTTACTGTGGAACCTGTAAGTGCGGTGATCCTTGGAAAAAGGCCACGATATGCGAATATAGGGTAGGATTGAGGGAGTGCGTTGTGCGAAACAATCCGTAGCTATCATAGCTTTGGGCTTTTGCCTCCAACATCATGCCATGTGTTGCATTTAATATAAAAATATGTTACAATTCTTTGCAAAACGAATATAGAACAATGACCGGCTTTGAGTCCTGTCTTCTACAACGGGATTGTTTGGAAGACAGCTAAGAGAAGATCAGGTGAGAGTCCTGAACAGTCGTGCTTCTGTGTGAAAACAGGTTGCTGTAAGATACAAAGATTTTGGAATCTGTTTTTAAGTCAGAGATACTGCTCAAAGATGCTGCCAGTTATATAGTGCACGTATTGATAATGGGGAAGGAAATTGTTATTCTTGTAGGCTGCCTGGAAGACAGACTTACAGGGATATTTCTTGCGTAGTGTATTAGGCAGTCCAAAAAGCAGGTTTTGATAATCAGGCGTAATACCACACAGGGTATTACGCTTTTTTTATCTCAGTCGAGAAGACTCCCACATCTTTCAGGTGGTGAGTAACAGCAAGTTCGTCTCAGTGGGAGTCCAATCTCCGACTGAGATAAACGCTCCGCGAGGATGCGCAGTGATTCTGTAAAGAATATGTCAGCTTACGCTGACCAGAATCACGCGCCAAGTCTCGCAGCTGCTCGACTTGATTGCAGGAAGTTAAAGAAAGGGAAAGTTATGGCAGAAATAATGGAACAAGTACAAAAAGAACTTGCCAGTGTTATTATCGGAAAAAAGGAAGTTACAGATAAAATCCTTATGGCATTTCTGGCCAGAGGCCACATTCTTCTGGAAGATGTGCCAGGGGTGGGAAAAACAACCACAGCGTTGGGTTTAAGCAAGATCTTGGGACTGGATTTCAGAAGAATTCAGTTTACGCCGGATGTAGTTCCATCAGATGTTACCGGATTTACCATGTATAATAAGGAAAACGGACAGTTCCAGTATCATCCCGGTGCAGTGATGTGCAATATGCTTCTGGCAGATGAGATAAACCGTACTTCCAGTAAGACACAGTCAGCATTGTTGGAGGTTATGGAAGAAGGCAATGTGACAGTGGATGGCGTGACCTATGAAGTGCCTAAACCCTTTGTGGTGATCGCGACCCAGAATACCGCTGGCGAACTGCAGGCACGCAGATGCTTCCGGAATCTCAGCTTGACCGTTTTATGGTAAGGCTCAGTATGGGGTATCCGGATGTGAAAAGCCAGGTAGAACTGCTTCGTGACAGGCAGAAAACCAATCCTCTGGATAGTGTGCGTAAAATTCTGGATACTGATAAAATCCTGGAAATGCAGCAGGAGACGGATAATGTATATATTTCGGATCCTATCCTGGAATACATTTCCTTATTAACAGACCAGACAAGAAAAAATCCGGGATTTGCCGC
>NZ_JAYFUY010000050.1:0-4255 GCF_059933065.1 Blautia sp. HA3515
ACAAATTGTGGTGAAGTAGTGCGTCATCAAAGAGAAATCGGTGCTGAAAATGTACGGCTGATGTTGAATATCGTGCCGGAGGCTGCTAAATATCTTACGGATAGAAGTATTGAATCTATAGCAAAGACAACAGTATTTAACTGCCGTCCAGATATCTTATGTGTATCAGGAGCTACCGCTGGATCTGCAACCGATCCGGAAATACTGAAACGTGCAAAAGCTACAGTTTCCGGAGACACCTGTTTTTTGCAAATACCGGATGTCGTGTCAATACGATTAGGGAAATCCTTGAGACTGCAGATGGAGCAGTGGTAGGAACGACTTTCAAAATTGATGGAAAATTTGAAAACCTGACAGATGAGAGCCGTGTAAAAGAATTCGATGGATATTGTAAAAGATTTTCGTAAGTAAGCCAGTTGCTTAAAGGGGGCACATTAATGAATACTGATAAAAGATGGAAAGCATTGGGAGAATCTCTGATTAATTATTCGCTGGGAAATCAAACCCGGAGAGAAACTGATGATTGCAATGTATGAAACAGAATCTTATCCGTTGGCACTGGCTGCATATGAAGCATGCATAAGGGCAGGAGGGTATCCACAGATCCAGTTTATGAGTGAAGCTTTGAAACATGCAGTACTGAAATATGGAAACGAGGATCAGATTTCATGGGTACCTGAAATTGAAAAATATGGCATGGAGTGGGCAGATTGTTACCTTGCTTTGAGAGAGTGCATTTTATCTCAAATGAGTGCTTCGATATTCCAGCAGATAAAGTAGCAAAATATCAGAAAGCGATGGGGATTATTTCGGGTCTGAGATGGAAGGAAACCAGGTGGGCTTTGGTACGTGTTCCGAATGAGAGATTCGCCCAGCAGGCAAATGTAAGTTATGAGTATATGATGGATATGTTCTTTGATGCGTGCTCTATAGACTGGCCGGCCGATGTTGCACAGTGGCAAAGAATTGCTGATATTCTGGATAAAGGGAATCATTTGCACTTGAAATCAAAAGGAACAGATTTTTCATTTGATTATGGTGGAAAGAAATGGATCGTATCAGACAATAAGACTAATATTCCAGACGGAGAGATAAATGTGTCACCAATTTGGGATACGGTGAATGGTGTGGTTCTATTTGATTTCCAGGCAACAATTGGAGGCAAAGTAATCCATAATCTGGAACTTACGTTTGACAATGGGATTGTATCAGATGTAAAAGCAGATGATAATGTAGATTTTGTTAAGAGTATTATTGCATCAGATGAAGGTTCTAACAGGATTGGAGAATTTGCGTTTGGAACAAACCCATACGTGAATGTTGCTGCCACAGATATTCTGATTGATGAAAAAATCTTTGGTACTGTACATATGGCTCTTGGAAGACCTTATGACAATGCATATTATTCTTCTATACACTGGGATATCATAAAAGATATGAGAAACGGTGGAACCGTTGAAATAGATGGAAAAGTAATCTACAAAGACGGAAAATTCCTGATCTGATAAAAAATGAGATGGAATAAATAATCATTAAAAAAGATCTCCCGCATCCAGGAAGGATGCTGTGGAGATCTTTTTTGGGGTTAAGATCATTTTTAATAATGGTTTGTGTATTTTGATACTTAAATTATCATATTATTTGTACTGTGCCATGTAGTTGTCCACGCAGCGTTTGATCCTGTCTACAGGATTCAGAAGGTGGCTTACAGAGAGATCATGGTTCAGTGTATCAATGATTAATGCAATATATTTGCTCATGTCACAGGTGATATAATATGGCTTCTCAAGAAGCTTTGCAGGCTGATATACCAGGTTTGTAGTAAGAAGCTTGTCGAATACACCTGCCTGGTGGGCTTCGTCAAATTTGTCAAGGCCATCTGTAAATAATCCGAAGGTAGAACAGATGTAGATCTTGCCTGCACCTCTTTCTTTGAGGAGGGATGCAATCTTAAGCACTGTATCACCTGAGGAGATCATATCATCGATCAGGATCATATCCTTGCCTTCCAGCTTAGGGCCAAGGAATTCATAAGCAGCTACCGGATGACGTCCATCTACAGATTTGGAATAATCCAGACGTTTGTAGTACATACCCATATCAACACCCAGGATATTGGCAAGGTAAATGGCGCGGCTCATACTGCCTTCGTCAGGGCTGATAATGGCAAAGTGATCATTATCAAGGTGAAGTCCCTCTTCGTTGTGAAGAAGAGCCTTAATGAACTGATAAGAAGGCTGCACTGTCTCAAAGCCGTGAAGCGGTGTGGCATTCTGGATACGTGCATCATGAGCATCAAAAGTGATGATATTCTCTACACCCATGCTGATCAGCTCGTGAAGTGCGCTGGCACAGTCAAGGGACTCTCTGCCTATACGCTTGCTCTGACGGCCTTCATAAAGATAAGGCATGATCACATTCACTCTTCGTGCCTTGCCGCCGATGGCGCCGATCACACGCTTCAGATCCTGGAAATGATCGTCCGGGGACATCAGGTTGGTGTAATTGCCGATAGGGTAGCTCATGCTGTAATTACATACATCTACTAAAATATAAACATCATCACCACGGACAGATTCGGAGATCACGCATTTGCCCTCACCAGAACCGAATCTGGGTGTCTGTACCTGGATCGTATAGGAATCTCTCTGGTATCCTTCAAAAGAAAATGAATCTATCTCCGGGTGTGTACGCTCATTACGCCACTTAACAAGCCATTCGTCTACTTTCTCGCCTAAAGGGCGACAGCTGTCTGTGGGGATCAGTCCAAGCCTTCCAACCGGAACGGTTGATAATTCCTTTGTGGATCTTTGTGCCATGTTCTAATTTCCTCCTAAATAGTTTTTCTTCATCCGGATGTCTTCTCCTGTAAGCTTCAGGATAATATAGTTATTGCAGATACGGGAAAAGGTCCGTTCAGAGTAAACATTCTGTATTTCACCCAACTCCAGATTGGTGGAGATGATGGTGGATCTGTGTCTCATAATACGCTCATTGACGCACAAAAACAACTGGGAAGACACAAAACTGTTGGTAAGCTCTGTTCCCAGGTCATCAATGATCAGCAGATCGCAGTCGTACACCAGATCGTTGTCTTTGCCTGTGCTGTCGCCGGAAAAGGTATTCCGTGCCAGCATATCAAACAGGTCAAATGCAGAAAAATATAACACACTGTGGGAGCTTTCAAGAAGATCATGGGCGATACAGTGGGAAAGAAAAGTCTTCCCAACGCCTGTGTTGCCATAGATCAGCAGGCTGCGGGGATCCTGGTCAAAGGATGAAACGAAATCCCTGGCAGTCTGGTATGCACGCTGTGCAGCTTCCAGTGCGGACAATCCGGTGGACGCATCTATTGTAGCAGAATAATAGTCAAAAGAAAAGTGGTCAAAGTTTTCTTTTTTGAGAATTTCATTTAAATTGGACTGAGTATACAAAAGTTGTATCTCCGCCCTGTGGAAGCAGGAGCATTTCTTGCTGCCGATATAACCGGTATCCTGACAATGAGGACAGGTGTAATGCATCTCAAGATAGTCGGAGGGATAGCCATTCAGGGCAAGCAAAGCTTCACGCTCCTGGGCAAGCAGGGATATGGCAGCCTTCAGATCCTCCAGGCTGCGATCCAGACCGCTGATCATGGAGCGGGCTTTGGCTGCACTTAAGGAAGCTACTTCGCTGTCGATCTCACGAAGCCTGGGGATCCGGTCATAAGCTTCCTGCCTGTGCTTCTCTAGCAGACGGCGGTTCTCAGCCTGCTTGCGGCTGTATTCTCTCATAATGGTATCATATTGAAAATTCTGTAAAGGCATAAACGATCAATCTCCTCTGTTAGTGAGGCTGTTGGAAGTAGGGATTCTGGCGCTCCAGAAGCTGCTTCTCAAGTTCTTTGAAATCATAATTCCGTTGTTGGAAATTATTGAAGCGATTCGGGGACTTAGGTGCCTGGGTACGACTCCGGCTGCTGTCCTGGCTGCGCT
Source organism: Blautia sp. HA3515 (assembly GCF_059933065.1). Taxonomy (NCBI): domain Bacteria; kingdom Bacillati; phylum Bacillota; class Clostridia; order Lachnospirales; family Lachnospiraceae; genus Blautia; species Blautia sp. HA3515. The sequence goes on from NZ_JAYFUY010000050.1 coordinate 3,975, forward strand.
TCTGGTGCTGGACATCCAGGGCCTGTACTGCTTCTGGGGTAAGGGCACCCTTTTTGAACCATCCGGTAAGGATCTTGTGCGCGTACTGGAAGCTGGGCTGTCCGGTCTGCATAATGGTACGGCTGCAGGCTTCCTGGATCATGTCCATGGAAAATCCGTAATCCTTCAGCCATGTATCCATCATAACGATCTCTGAATCCACAGGGTTACGATTGGAGATCCCCATAGCCTTCAGAATGGTGAAATAATCTCTGCCATAGCGGGAGGTGGAATCCTTGGCC
>NZ_JAYFUY010000051.1:0-6407 GCF_059933065.1 Blautia sp. HA3515
TTACTCTCGATATTGCCGTTCCATGCACAAAGGGCAGTATCAATATCTTCCTGAGAAAGAGGGCGCAGAAGTTCATGGAGCTTTGGATAGGTCTCGTCGATCACTTCCCGGTGCAGACGCTGACGGAACTCCGGCACATCCGAATAGAGTCGGATCAGCTCCATATCCTTAGAACCAAGAACCGCACGGCGCACAGCGGCATTGCCCTCGATGACAGCATTTTCACGGTCAGAATGCCCGCAGGCATTGCGGTATGCGGCATCCTCGGAAATAGCGGCAGTCACCACAGGCTTATACTGCTCAAACTGCTCCCGAAGGATAGGCTTTGGCGTTTCTTTCTCCACCTCCGGCTGCTGTGTTTGAATGACATCTTCTTCTGCCAGTTCCTTTTCAGCCTGGATTTTTGCTCAGACTGCGCCTGTGTCTCTGTTCGGTAAGATAGCGGTCTTTCTGGACAAGTGAGGTAATGCGCTTGGCAACCTTTTCCCAGTTCAAGTGAACATCCGGGCAGTCCTGCTTTTTATAGTGCAGTCCTTTCCCATCGTGATCTTCACCGGCTGGGCGTTGCGCCGGACAGGGCATGAGAGCGTCCGCCAATGCCATACTCGTCTTTGAGGAATCTCACTTTCTCCTTATCCGTACTGGTTTGCTCATGAAGAACGCATAGATACGGCCTTTTCCTCCGGCGAAACTGCTGCCGCCGGTCATAGCGGTGTCGATCTCATCCTCGGTAATGAAGTGCTGAACGGGCGGCCCTTGGGAAAGGTCTGAAGAAAAGGTCCTGCGTGGCAGGTCAAGGTCCTTCAGGTTCTCCCAGATCTCCCTTGGTCTGTGATAGTGAAAACGCAACAGGTCACGGTCCTGCTGATAGGCAGTCCAGAAGGCGGCGTATTCTTCCTTGAGGGTCTGGCGGAAAGCCTGGTTACTCAGCTGCTCCGTCAGGCGGCAAGTCTCCTCCTGGAAACCATTGCCTTTGATCTCTGACAGGCAGGACAAATATCCGGCTTCTCTGGCACCCTCACTGAGATCGTGATACAGATACCAGAGCTTTTCTGCAAGGAGGGAGCGTTCATAGCCTGCCGCTTCTGCAAGCTCCACATTGGAGGCAAACTGACCACTTTCCAAAAGCTCCCCGATACGCTCTGCGGCGCTCTCCCAGGAAATGACCTGGGCAGACCTGTCATAACGGACAGACTTCCCATGGGAAAGATGGATACCATCCTCGGCATACCATGCGCTCACACTGCCAAGGCCATTGCCGCCGTGGTACAGCGTTTTCAGTATCTCGGTAATCTCAGCGGTGGTTTTCTGCTTTTCAAAGGCTGCAACCACACGCTCCCTTTGACGGTCTGTATTGCCGCCCAAACGCAGCACATGGTCGATGTCATTTTGGGCAAAAGAAAAAGCAGAGGATGTATGCGCTACATTCTCTGCTTCATCTATGGATTGGATCTGTTCCGCTTCGGAAAGGAACAGGTTTAGGGTCAACTGTTGATAAGCTCCGCCATCAGGATCTCCTCTGCCTGGGCTTTGCAAGTGTTCATCAGCCCCACCCACTTCATGGGATCGCTGGCTTTCAGTTGCTCGGTGGCTCCCGCTTCTTTCGCCAGCTGGGGCATCATCTGCTCCAGTCTGCTCTGGGCGGTCTCGTCGATCTCCAGAAGGTGCTGGTACAACTTCTCGCTCATCAGCATCTGGTTGTAGAGGATGGGACGGTGTTCCTTCAGGTAGGTTTTCCTCATCCTGCCGTACTTGCCCAGGGTTTTCTCCGGCTGCTGGCTCAGCTTCAGGTCGGGAATCAGATAGTCTCCGTTCTGGATATAGGTCATGGGATTGTTCATCTTGTTTGCTCCTTTCTTGGTTGGCTTCGCGCTCTGCATTTCGGACGGTAACGCCGATCTGCCGCAGCACCTGCTGGTTGATCTGGCTGACCGCTGTTCCCAGCGCCCCGATGGTGGACGGGGTGTTAAAATCAAAGATTGCCATGAAATCTTCGTGGTCGAAGTAGCGTTCCGGCTCCAGTCCACAGCGGGACATCAAAGCGTAAGTGATACTGACGGTGGCTGCTGCCTTGAACTGTACTCCGATGTTAAACTCATCATATTCCTCCAAAAAGGAACCGTCAACGATATAGAAGAAGTCCTGCTGATGCTCCGTCCAGTATTCCTCAGCCAGTTTTCCGGCTACCTCGGTGAGCTGTCCGGCAAGGTCATCACCGGAAACATCATAGGTGCGCTCAAGCATGGCCTGCACCGAATCCAAATGGCGCTCCTCCAGCTGCCACAGCCAGGGAGTGCGGGAATGTTCACGGGTTCCGGTGTCGGAAATATCAAAAACATAGCGCAGGCGGGGCGCTGTCCCCGGAATCGTCCACCAGAGCAATTCCCTTGGAGCCGCGCCTTACATACCGGCCCATCTTTTCATTCCACAAATCGTACTCTGCACAGGCGGTGGCGTCCGGACGCTGGGCGTAGATCATCAACTGCTCATGGAACGGGTACTTGTAAAGGCGGGAAGCAGTAGTGAGAAACCCTGCCCATTCCTGCCAGCTCCCCGTGAGCTGCGTTGTTACCTTCTCCGCCATCTGTGCATATAGTTCAGCTTTGGTTGGCATAGTGTTCTGTCCTCCTTTCAGTTTTGGGGTAAAAAGGTGGGGTGGCATATTGCTACCCCATCCCTGCGATTATAGTGTTTACTGGTCAAAATCCGGATACAACTCCAGCTCGGCAAACTCGGCATCACTCATGGCCTGGAGCTTGCCCAGTGCGCTGTCTGTCAACTCCCGCAGCTCGGTTTCCTCCGGGGCCAGCTCGCCGCGCATCTCACGCAGGCTGTCGATCAGTCCGGTGCGGCTGCCGGTATTGTAAATGCACATCAGGTTCATTTCCTCAAAAGTAAAGTTTCCCATATCAAATCTCCCTTTCCGCACTCTTTTTGGGTGCTGTCTTTTTGTGTTCCGCTTTGGGCTGGCTTTTCAGCTGATCCACAACAGATTTTTTCTTATCCCGTTCCTCCCGATGAACGGCATCAGCCAAGTCCATGAGGGAGATAGGCTGACCGCTTCGAGCCTGCTGTTCCAGCTCTGCCACCGTAGGCTCTTTTGCGCCATTGTTGATGATACCGTCGATCATGCCGTAATCGTCCTCCACGGCCATCTCTGCATTTTTCAGCGGATTTTCCGGCAGGAATCCGGGGATCTGGGTAAAACCAACACTGTCACAGTAATGACAGGATACCTTACCGTCCTGCTTGATCGCAACGATGTCACTAACACTCATAGAAGGACTGTGAAAATCCGCCGGCTTTTGCAGATTAAACTGCTCATATAGTTTTTCCAGCTGCTCCGGTACCGTGCCAGACTCCCTCAGAGGAGCTGTGTAAATGAGGTCATAATTGCTGCGGTCTATGGAAATGGCATGGGACTTTAACCAGTCCAGATTCATAAAGCGCACATTCTGCGGATCGTCACGGCTCACCTGATAGATGGCAAAGCAATCTCTGTTCTGGGATAGAAATGCCTGTTCGCGTTCCTGCTGATGTTCCTGACGCTCCATGACCTTTTCGTGGAACTGAGGGCTTTTCTCCCATTCCTCACGGTCCACGCCAAAAAGACCGCCATGATCCATGATTTCCTGTGGGTCAAACACCATGCTCTCCGTATTGTCCTCATGCAGCACATAGACGGTCAAACCAGCGGCATCCAGTTCCAGCGCCCGTTCTCTGGTAACAGGGAGCATCCCATCATAGGAGTAGCCGTATTCCTGCATATCCGGTGTGGAGACCTGCTCATCCGGCATGGGGTATTCATCCAGTGCCTGCTCCTGTGCTTCCGGCAGCTGGGAAGAAACAGCCATCTGACTGGCCTCTGCCTGCATCTGCTGGTAGGCAGCGTCCTGCAAGGTTTCAATCATGGACAACGGTGCGTATTTTACCGAGTCTCTGCCCAAATCGTTGTCATCACAAATCTGGAGAACTGCCTTCATGCGGGAAAGCTCTGGCATATCCAGCTGACCTCCATCCAGCTCTTTCATGGATGCGGCATCGTAAAGGGTATAGTCCCATCCGCTGTCACAGGGCTGGATATGAAGATAGGTGGCATTGTCGATCAGAAACAAAGCCTCCTGCTGATTGGCGTCTGCCCCCAGCACTTCCATTTCTGGCATTGCCGCAGCCAGTTCCTTTACCGCTTTTTGCACCAGAGGATTATCACGGTAATAGTCGATTGCCTGGATGGTGTCCAGGTCAATGGTCTGGCCGGTCAAAATCGGGAAAGGTCCTTCATAGTCGCTTCCGTCTTTCAGCTCAAAACCAATGCCCTTGATCCCGTTCATTCGTTCTGCCGGAATCTCCTGATAAATGCGGATTGCTTCCTCCAAAGACAGGTTATCGTGGTATTCTCCGAGGTTTGGAAATTCCATGCACTCTGCTACATAGTAGGTCAGATTGCTGGTCTGCTGTCTATCAGATACCTTAGCGGCATCTTCTGGCTGCTCTATCGGGGCGGTTTCCGGCTCTGCCTTTGCATGAGGGTCGATTCCGCGCTCTTTGCAGATTTCCTTATAGTGGCGCTCAATATCGGAGATCAAAGTGCCGGAGGTTTTGTTGATGGTCTCCAAACTGGCTCTCAGTTCTTTCAGCTCCTTGCCCTGACTCCAACTGGCAATATAGCCGAAGCTGTTTTCTCCAGTCTCGATGCCAAAATACTTGCAGACCGCATAGGAGATACTTTCAGCCTCCACTTCCTCCGTGTGGCGGTCTTTCCTCTGTTCTTGCAAAAACTGGGTGAGGGTAGAAAAGCCGCCAACAAAATTCAGCCCTTCTTCCTCGGTCAGCATCAGGCGTCCATCTTCCGCCAGCTCCAGCGGCTCTGTCAGCAGAACGGAACCTGCATGGTTTACAACCACTTGTTCTTCTACACAGACCGGCTCTCCTGGGTCGTAGTCAGAACCGCGCAGGTCATAGCAATAAACGCCCTCCGGCAGATTATCACGGACAATCCGCCCATTGGAGAACAGACCGGGTTTATCAAACAGCTCGATCTCCTGATATTGCTCGTCATTGGAAATCTGAATCTTTTTCTGATTGTGGAGCTTGCTGTGGGCAATCTCGTGTACTGTGGCCGAAACCGTCTGCACCTCGCTCATGCCCTGGCGAATGGCAATTTTCTGATGATCGGCAGAAAAATAGCCGTCCGTATCGGCGGCCATTGCTTCAATGGTGATCGGCACCGGTGCGCTGCGGCGCAGGGCCTCCATGAATGCCTCATAATTTGGCACATTGCCGGAAAGGGAGGAAGCAAGCTCCGGCAAAGGTTTCCCGTCGGTCTGGCTCACATCAAAGACCTTGACCGGGCGGAACATGGGAATCTCGATTTCTTTTTCCTCTGTGACGATCTTTCCGTCTTTATCCAGAATCGGAGCCTTGGTATCCGTGGTCTCAGTTTCTGCTCCTCGATTTTCTTCTTGTACGGTGTTGGGGCGATGATGGTAATGCCATGCTCGCCCTTTTTTACATGACGCTCAAACTGGTCTTTCCACTTATTGTATCCGGCTACCAATGTAGCGTCCGGCTTCTGCATATAGATGAGCATGGTGTTGTTTACCGAATAGCGGTGGAAGCGGGACATGACGGACAGATAACGCATATACTTTTCGCTTTCAAACAATTCTTTGATACCCTGCTCGATGCCATCTGTGATTTCCCTTAGCCGTTCTCGATTGGTGGGTTTGTTCTCAGCCATGATTTTCAATCTCCTTTCCAAGTGTGTGATTTCTGCTGTGTGTTCCGCAATCCATGCCTTTTGTTCTTCTTCACTTTCATAAAGAAAAAGGTCCAGCAGGTACTCTACATAGGCTTTCTTCTGGATTGCTTCCACAAAGCGGGGGTGCGGTTCTTCCTCCGGTGTTTTGGGAGAACGGTCGGCTTCCCATTTTTTCAGCAGATAGTAGTAATCGGACAGTACGCGGTAACACCGCTGCCGGTCCTCCCGAAACTTTTGTGCCTCGGTTTTCTGCCGGACATACCTCCTGCGGGGAGGGGCCTGACTGTCATAGATCAGGCCAAAGCCTCCTGTGCCAGTTTCTCCGCCGCTTCTTTTGGGGAGAGGTTAAAGAGCTTTGCGGTAAAGTCGATCACATCCCCATCTGCACCGCAGCCAAAGCAGTGGAACCGCTGGTCTACCTTCATGCTGGGATTCTTATCATCGTGAAAGGGACAGCAGGCCATGCCAGTTCGACTGACTTTTATCCCGTAAAACTCTGCCGCTTCTCTGGTGCTGACCGACTGCTTGACCGCTTCAAATACATTCTCTGCCATGTGCCTTTAACTGCCGGACTTTTTCACAGGGGGCTGGTATCCGGCGGCTTTTGCTCGCTCACTGGCAGCTTTGCGACGCTGGCTCACGACGG
>NZ_JAYFUY010000052.1:0-12760 GCF_059933065.1 Blautia sp. HA3515
GCTTTATACTGGAGCTACTGAAGTTATCTATCTTACAGAATATAAAATACATCGGAATAAATCGCTGCTATACTTTTTTATGTCAGCGTCTTTTCCAATTAAAGGAGCATCCATTATGCAGGTATGCAAAGACTATTTACATATTTTTCTTGATATGGGCGATGCGCTGTTAAACAGTGGTGCGGAGATTTTCAGAGTGGAGGATACGTTAAACAGAATGGGGTACGCTTGCGGCGCCACCCAGATGAATGTGTTCGTGATCACATCCAGCATTGTGATTACGATAGAATTTCCCGGAGAGGCCGCCCGAACACAAACCCGCCGGATTCGTGAAGGAGGTGGCAATGATTTCACCAAATTGGAGCGGTTGAATGATTTAAGCCGCCGATTCTGCAGCCACCCTGTGTCTCCGGCAGAATTGCAAAAAGAATTTGACATGATCAATGCAGATAAGCCGCAACCCCTCTGGAAGCTTCTTGGAACCATTCTTGCAGCCTGCAGCTTCACATTCTTTTATGGCGGAAGTCTTTCTGACGCCATTGCAGCAGGGATTGGAGCTGTGCTGATCTGGACTTTTCAACAATATCTTCGCCCGTTATGCATGAATGAAGTGACATTTCAGTTTACCGCCTCTTTTCTCACCGGCTGTGTAATTTGTTGTTTTACTTTGCTTTGCCCTGTGCTTCATATAGATAAAATCATGATTGGTGATATTATGCTCTTGATTCCAGGTCTTATGTCAACCAACGCCATTCGTGATGTACTCATTGGCGATACTCTATCAGGAATTATCCGTTTGATAGCATCTCTGCTTCTGGCAGCTGCGCTGGCGCTTGGATTTATGGGGTCAATTATTTTATTTAGGAGGTTTGGGCTTTGAACACAACAATGATTGTACAACTGATCACCGGAGCCCTGGGCTCTACCGCATTCGGTATTCTCTTTCATATGAAAAACAAACACCTGCCGCTGGCTGCTGCAGGTGGAATACTTAGCTGGCTGGTATTTATTTTAGGAAAAATGCTTGGTGGAAATGTTTTTCTGCCTACACTGCTGGCTGGTTTTATTGCAGATGTGTATGCCGAAATCCTTGCAAGAATATGTAAAGGAACTTCTACTTCCTTTTTTGTTACCTCCGTGATTCCATTGATTCCCGGAAGCACACTTTATTACTGTATGAGCAGTATTGTAGAAGGAAACACCATAAAAGCGCTGACATACGGACGCGATACCTTTCTCTTTGCTTTCGGTATCGCAGCAGGAATGAGTATCGCATGGGCGATCTGTTACTTCTTCAGAAGTATTAGGGCAAAGCAGCACTGATCACTACTTATTGAAAGCCCTGGAGAATGTTTATAAAAATACGGATCAGCAAATTATTATCATACATAAAACTTAAAAACGGATCTTTTTCTACCATTTGGATACCCATTTTCCCAATCTGGGTATTATAACAGATTGTAAGTAAAAGTAATGCGATCCACAGGAGCAATATTGCTTTTGCTCCGCCTACCAATGCTCCTGCCAGCTTATTCATCCCATGTACCACTGGAAATCTGGTCAATATATCCAGTACTTTTATTAAAAATCCAATGAAAAGCCTTGCCAGAAAATACGTGATCAAAAAAGAAATCCCGTTCATCACGATCCCGGTCAGATAATCCGCTATATATTCGGAGAACGTATTTGCAGCAAGCTGCTGATATCCTTTAGCAGTGTTGTTCTCAAGAATATTTGTCTTAATAAACTCCGGCAGATTCAAGTCATCAACAAACTCTTTTTGCTTTTGTTCTCCAAAACCGCCGGAAGTCCCATCCAGTTTCTCTTCTACAAAGCCCTGGCAATTTTCCTTAACCATATTATAAACCGGCGTTCTCTCTCTAAGAAAGCTGCTTACATATGGATTTAATGCGCCGGAAATAATAATGGAAAATAATACAAAAAATGTAGCTACAACCTCTTTCACAAATCCTTTCTGAAATCCGGTTATACATGCACCTGCAATCACTGCAAGTACGGCAATCCCTAGCCAGGTCAGATTCATCTTCTCCCTCTCTTGCTTTCTCCCGCTTATATTCTGCGCAGGTATTTTATCAACTGAATTTGATCACATTAACACCGCTGTCCAATACCAACAGATATCGATTCCATCCGATCTTAAAGAAATCATTGATATCACCGTCCACAGTCCCTGTATATTTCTCATTTCCTTTCCCATCAAGCACACAGATCTGAGAGCTGTTAAACATCAGGATATTTCCATCACTCATGCGAATCGTGCTGTAAGGAATATTAAATTCTTTTTTAAATTTCATTTTTCCGGAAGCAGAATACACTTCCATTGTATACAGCTTATCCTTACTGTCATTTTTAAACACAAGGCCAATGGTTTCATCATCATAAAAGGTACTGACAATTTCTTTATCCACTTTTATAGTCTGACTCTCTTTAGGAATCTGGCGGCCTTTATATAATGTAAATCCATCATCCCTTACCGCAACAGCCTGGTGGCTGCTAAGGCATTGGATCTGTGGTACAACTACACCTTCATATGTAAAGCCGCTTACAATCCGGTCATCATCGTTCTGTCCTACTTCACCAAAATTATAAAATGCCACATAGCTGGTGGTTTCCCCACCGTCCACATATTGATAAGCCACCATCATAATGATTCCGTCATCAGAAATGGAAACATCCAGCGGATAGCCCGGATCTTCGATCTTCGTCTGGTTCTCTGCGATCAGGCTTCCATCTGTGCTGTAATAATTAATCCAGGTGTCATCTCCTCCGTCCAGGATCGCAGCAACCAGTCCGGATTTGGATACCTTTGCCTTTACTATGTTATAAGATGTAGTCACACTTCCAGTCAGTCCGTTCTTGTCATAAATCCGGATAGATGTACCATCTTTATCTGCGATCACTGCCTTACCGCTGCATACATCAGCCATCGGTGTCTGCATATCGTAAGTTTCACTCCACAAAGTATCCAGATTTTTGTTCACAAGAGATACCCCATCATGGCTGTAACGGAGGATCTTTCCATCCATTTCCGCATAATTAGTAGAAACTGTATCTTCCTGTTCACTGGTTTTCAGGATCTTGTAATCATGATAGCTTCGCTTCTGAATATAAAGAACAACCAGGAAAATCAATGCCACTGCAGCTGCTGCAATCATCAGTCCCCGACGCATTGTATCAGGAATATATTTCCCCGCACTTTTTTTATGCTTTCCATTGCCTGCCTGCGCCAGTTTTTCTCTCTGGATCCGCAGCCGTCTTCTTCGTATTTTTCTTTTTATTTCTTTAAATGAGTTCGCCATATTCACCTTTTCCTTGTACTTCTATCTTTGTGTACATGTCTGCCTTGCAAACCTCTCCAAATATGAAAGTCAGCTGCTCTGCGCTTATGACGCAGAGCATCTGCCCGACATATTATATCACATTTCTCTAAGGGAGTACAATCACCTGTCCCGGATAAATGATCTGATTCTCTGTGATTCCATTCAACTCGACATATTTCCCGTATTACATCCATTGATCCATATTTTTCAATACTGATCTGATATAAGGTATCCCCGGGGCGGATTACATAAGTATTATGAGCACTTCCGAAGGTTTCCGCCATTTCCCCTTCTGCAGTGCCAGTATCCACATCAGCAGCACTTGGATCTTCCCCCATTTTCTATATCTGCATTATTTGTTTCTGTATTTTCTGCTGCCGTTTTTTCTATATCCGGTTCTTCTGTAGCTGGATCTTTCGTATCCCCGTTTATGTCTGCTCCTGTGCTGTCTTCGGTGGTTGTTCTGGTCAAAGCTTCCCTGCGCTTCGCTTTTCGCTCATCTGATTCCTGTCGATAAAATTCTGAACTGCCTGTTTCTTCTGCCACATTTTCGCCAGAACTATTTTCCCCTCTGCTCTCCTGAGGCTTTTCTGTAACCGGAACCTCCTCCCAGAGATCTTCATCCTGATCCTGCTGATTTGCATATTCTGTATTTGCATCTTCTGTATTTACGCTTTCTGTATTTGCATCTTCTGCATGTGCTCCTTCTGTATTTACTCCTTCTGTATTTGAATCTTCTGTATTTGTACTTTCTGCACTTGTACTTTCTACACTTGTACTTTCTGCATTGCCGTTTTCAGCATCTTCTTTTTCCTTTTCCAGTACATCTGTCCCTACTGCCAGAGGATGACGCAGGTGTATTTTCCTTTATGTCCTGAAATTCCCGGTAATTCCGGTACAATCCCGTCCCTACTGCCAGAAGAGCCAAAAGGATGCATGCAGTGGCTGCATAGGAAAAAACAGAGGTATGTACCTCCGTCTCTGCTTCACTGCTTTTGTTCTTTTTTTCCTGGATGATCTTTCTGAAAGTTGTCACTGCTTCGTCACTACACTTTTCTGTAAATTCCGGTTTCAGGATTTGATTCTTCTGAACCATATATTCCTGCATAGCAGCATTTTTTTCGTAATAAATGTAATAGCCCTTTACTTTTGCCATCAAGCCGTTTTCGTAATAAAAAAAAGCCTCTTCTCCTTCTGTTGGTTCCGCCAGCATCAGAACCTTTTCTCCACCAAAATACTGAAGATGTGTTTTCTGCAAAAGTTCTGTGATCTCAACCGCCATCTGAGGAAATGCAAAATACCATCCCAGAATATCCTGTTCCGGAAAATACTGCTTTTGCTCATCTTGTATTGTGATCCACACTTCCTCCGAAAGGTCAATATGTTCAGGTGTTAAATCCTGGCATTTTGCAAGAAGTGCTCCCCTGATAAAAAGATATCCTGTTCCGTCTTCCCATTGCATCTCCCCTGTGAATACAGCCAGGCTCCCCTTTTTTTCCTCGTCTTTGCAGGCAGCCGCAGACAGTCTCCCAAGGAAAGTATACACATAGTCTTCCATGTAGATTCTGTAATTTCCTCTGATCTGTCCGATCTGCCGTATATTTCTTGGAAGGTTAAAATCTCCTTCATTCTTCTGCACTTCTCTGTTTTCATCCTTGTAAACAACCTCAATCATGTTTCATCACCCCTTCCGGAACAGCATAGCATATGAGGAATGCAGATTTTATCATAATATAAGAGGTATCCCCATAAATTTGCCGACAGAATCTTACAAGTCCCATTGCCCGCCGGAAAGCCTTTTCGGAATTAAAAATACTCGCTCGACTGTGAGATATCCTTCCTGCCGGATAGCTGCTAATATCTGCAATTGTCCAATACACTCACAGCTATGAATATTTTTCTTTTTTCCGGATATCATGAAAACAAGACAGTCACAGACAACGGAGGAATTATGGCTTTTTATATAAACGGAAAGGGTAAAAATCCTTCTGGGGAGGTTGCGTATCTTTTAAAAAAATTTATATTACATCATACAGGTAAATGGTCGGAAATCGTATTCCTGTGTATTGGCAGTGACCTGGGCAACCGGCGACTGTCTGGGGCCATATGTAGGCTGGCATCTAAGTCAGCAAAAACTGCCTGGTGTCTTTGTGTACGGAACTTTGAACACTCCTGTGCATGCACTAAATCTGGAACAGAGCCTGAGGCACATACAAAAATATCATTCAAAAGCACTTGTGATCGCAATTGATGCTTCTCTGGGTGCAAAAAAGCACCTGGGGTATATCACCATCGGAAATGGTTCCTTATACCCAGGTGCTGGTGTTCAGAAAAATCTTCCCCCAGTGGGAGATATTCATATTACCGGAATTGTAAACATCTCAGGATTTCTCCATCCACTTACCCTGCAGACTACCCGCCTTGCCACAGTCATTGACCTGGCAGAAACCATCACAGGAGCAATATTGGAAATCTTTTCTGAGGATCACAGTTATGCAAACTCTTTGATCTGTTTGTAAATACCGGCTGCATCAAGTCCATATTTTTCAAGCAGAGCTACAGCAGGACCTGACTCGCCATATACGTCATTGATACCGATACGTTTAACCGGAACTGGAGCTTTCTCAGCCAGACACTCGCATACTGCGCCGCCAAGACCACCGATAATGGAATGCTCCTCAACAGTCACAACCTTACCAGTCTCCTTTGCAGCAGCTACTACAAGCTCCTCATCCAGCGGCTTAATGGTATGAATATTGATCACCTTTGCATCAATACCGTCTGCTGCCAGCTTCTCGGCTGCTTCCAGGGATGCTGCTACACAAAGTCCGTTTGCAATAATGGTAAGATCCTTACCTTCACGAAGAACAATACCTTTGCCCAGTTCAAACTTATAATCTGGTCTGTCATTGATCACCGGCACTGCCAGTCTTCCAAATCTCATATATACAGGGCCTACATGCTCATATGCAGCCTCTACCATGGCCTTTGCCTCAATATCATCAGATGGGCTTGCAACGACCATTCCCGGAATGGTACGCATAAGTGCAAAGTCCTCACAACACTGATGGGTGGCACCATCCTCACCTACGGAAATACCGCCGTGAGTAGCACCGATCTTTACATTAAGCTTAGGATAGCCTACAGAATTACGTACCTGCTCATAAGCACGGCCTGCTGCAAACATTGCAAATGTACTGGCAAAAGGTACTTTACCGGTAGTTGCGATACCAGCAGCAATACCAATCATATTACACTCTGCAATACCACAGTCAATATGGCGTTCCGGAAACTCCTTCTTAAAGATACCTGTCTGTGTAGCTGCAGCAAGGTCAGCATCCAGAACGATCAGATCCTCATGTTTTTTGCCTAATTCTACCAGTGCATTACCATAGCTGGCTCTTGTTGCGATCTTCTTTACTTCTGACATAATGCTTCACCTACCTTTTCCAGATCTTCCATTGCCTGTGCATACTCTGCATCATTTGGAGCTTTTCCGTGCCAGCCTGCCTGATCTTCCATAAAGGAAACACCCTTTCCTTTTAAAGTCTTCATTACGATAGCTACAGGCATGCCCTTTACTGTCTTTGCTTCCGCAAAGGCTTTACGGAGCTGCTCCATATCATTTCCATCAGCCACATTGATCACATGGAAATTAAAAGCTTCAAATTTCTTGTCAATTGGATACGGAGAGCAAACATCCTCGATCCTGCCATCAATCTGCAGGCCATTGTTATCCACGATCACTACAAGATTGTCCAGTTTTCTGGCACCGGCAAACATAGCCGCCTCCCAGACCTGTCCTTCCTGTATCTCACCGTCTCCCAGAAGTGTGTACACTCTGTAAGAATCTCCGCTGAGTTTCGCAGAAAGAGCCATACCTACAGCTGCAGAAATCCCCTGTCCCAGAGATCCACTTGACATATCCACACCCGGAATATGTTTCATATCCGGATGGCCCTGCAGGTAAGATCCCAGATGACGCAGTGTCTTCAGATCTTCTTTCGGAAAATATCCTCTTTCTGCAAGAACAGAATACAGTCCCGGAGCTGTATGGCCTTTAGAAAGTACAAAACGGTCTCTGTCAGCCTTCTTCGGATCCTTAGGATCAATGTTCAATTCTTCAAAATAAAGATATGTAAATAAATCTGCTGCAGACAAAGATCCGCCCGGATGGCCGGCTTTTGCTGCATGGACTGCGGTGACAATATCCTTGCGGACTTCATTCGCAATTTTCTGAAGCTCTAAATTCTCCATTATAGTTCTCCTTTTTACTTATTTATCTCCAAATACTGCTCTGTAATCGTTCTGGAATTTAACGATACCAGCATCAGTAAGCGGATGATGAAGCATCTGCTCAAGCACCTTATATGGTACAGTAGCAATATCTGCACCTGCCAGGGCACACTGTGTAACGTGTACTGGATGACGAACGCTGGCAGCAATGATCTCAGTCTTGATATCTGCAACTGCAAAGATCTCTGCGATCTGACGGATCAGGTCAAGACCATCTGTGGAAATATCGTCCAGTCTGCCAAGGAACGGAGATACATAGGTTGCACCCGCTCTTGCAGCAAGAAGTGCCTGATTTGCAGTAAAGATCAGAGTAACATTTGTCTTGATTCCTTCTTTGGACAGAACTTTAACAGCCTTCAGGCCCTCTCCTGTCATCGGGATCTTAACAACCATGTTAGGATGAATCTTAGCGATCTCACGGCCCTCACGGATCATACCTTCTGCATCTGTTGTGGTAGCCTTAACCTCACCGCTGATCGGTCCGTCAACGATCTCTGTGATCTCCTTGATAACTTCATTAAAGTCTCTGCCCTCTTTTGCGATCAGAGAAGGGTTCGTGGTAACACCACAGATGATCCCCATATCATTTGCTGCTTTAATATCCTCTACCTTTGCTGTGTCAATAAAAAACTTCATTGCATTTTCCTCCTCTTTCTTAAGCTTAAGCTTACATCCCTGGCCTTATTTAGGCCGTTCTTTTTCTTTGATACTCGTAACTGATTAATACCTCATAGTCACTGATGATTTAATTATAGCAGACTCTTTTGCAAGGTCAAGCCAGGTGATATTTATTAATAACTTTTTTATTAATAAAAATCTCATTTTATAAATAATCATTAGGTGTTACAAAGAAATATCAATGTGAATGTACAGGAAAATCAATCTTTTTATCGTTTTCTGCAACTGCGATCATTCAGATTATTATTAATATTTTTAGCTTGTTCTATTTATTTTTGTTTGTCTTCTGCTTTTTTTACCTTTTTTTCCACCTTAGCATAACCAGTAGTTTTTCTGGCAATCACTCTGGGGGAATATTCAATATTATAAAGGCTTGTAGGCTGTATATCTGAGAAAAAGCTGTCTTTGGTGCCGATCTTACGGATAATAATATCACAGGCATCCCTGCCCTTCAGCGCCCACAAAATGTTCAATCGTTGTCAATGCGATCCTGCGGATCCCCCGGAATAAAAAATATTATCACATCCGATCGCTGGAACATCCCTGGGCGCATGAAGCGTCTGGCTTCCTGCAATGCATACCGATGTCTCCGATAGCCATCATATCATTTTCTGTCCTGCTATGGCTGTAAACTGTCGGTTCTCGGAAAGAAGCTCCATGGTCAGCTCATAGCCCAAGTAGAGTATTCGGTATCCATACGAGGCAGCTGCCTGTCCATAGACTCATCTGCCACCTTAATGATCACATGTCCGGAAAAGGCCTGCATTTTCATATTCCTTCACAAAGCCTTCAATACGCTTTGACCGCTGCCACTGTCTTTTGGTAAGCGGCGGCGTGATAAATGCCACATCCCTGTGTCCCAGATCCAATAGATGCCAGGGCCATCAGCCTGCCAACTACCGTATTATCCTGATTAATGGCGTCCACAGTTGTGGTACGCTCCTTGTTGCTGATGATCACAAGAGGATCTTGCCATGTCCTCCACCTGCTTTTGAAAATCAGGATGTGGATTGCATGCATAGATAATCCCCTCGGGCCGTATATCTGCCATCATCCGCAGATACTTTTCCTCAAATGCTGCATCTCTTTGGGGTATTGCAGATAAACACTTCCATACCCTTGTTCATTGGCCACAGATTCAATCCCCTGCAGCAAAAGCACATAATAGGGGCTGGTAAGTGTAGGGCAGAACACCACGATCAGTTTTTCTTTTTTATCGGCCTTTTTGTTCTTGCGGCTAGGAAGCTGGTATCCCAGTTCCCTGGCAGCTTTTTCCACCTTTTCTACAGTGTCCCTTGAGAAAGAGACGTTGTATTTTTTGTTTAAGACCATAGAAACTGTTGCCTGAGAAACCCCTGCCCTTTCAGCAACATCCGATGAGGTCGCTTTTTTCTTTGCCACAGGTCCTACCTCCTACAGTTCCACCCTGCCTTCCAGCGCACGCAGAAGTGTTACCTCATCAATGTATTCCAGGTCGCCTCCCACCGGCACTCCGCTGGCAATACGGCTAACCCGGATCCCGGTAGGCTTGATTAGCTTGCTGATATACATTGCTGTAGTTTCCCCTTCCAGACTGGAATTGGTAGCAATAATAACCTCTTTTACATCACCCTGAAGGCGCTTCATCAGTTCCTTCAGCCGAATATCATCCGGACCGATCCCCAACATAGGGGAAATTGCTCCATGAAGGACATGATAGACACCCTCAAACCTGCCTGTCTTCTCGTAGGCCGCCAGATCCCTGGTATTTTCCACCACCATAATAGTGGAACGGTTCTCTCCTGGGGATTGGCACAGATAGGACAGTACTACTCCCTGATCCGTCAGGGTACAGCAGCATTTACAATACTGTACCTTTTCTCTTGCCTGGGTGATCACAGAGGTAAGCTGATCCACCTGATCCTTTGGCATATTAATGATATGAAAAGCCAGGCGCTGAGCTGATTTGGCTCCAATCCCCGGAAGGGATGACAGCTGCTGGATGAGCTGGTTAATATGGCTGCTGTAATATTCCATCAGAACGGAAGTCCTCCGCCCATGCCCATACCGCCAGTCAGCTTGGACATCATGGATGTAGACTCCTGCTCAACCTTACGAAGGGCTTCATTGGTCGCCGCTACGATCAGATCCTCCAACATTTCCACATCATCCGGATCCACTGCATCCGGATGGATCTTTACCTTGGTTACTTCTCTTTTGCCGGAAATAGTAACTTCAACTACCCCGCCGCCAGCTGAAGCTGTAAAAGCTTTTTCTTCTAATTCTTTCTGGCTTTCTTCCATCTGGCGCTGCATTTTCTGCGCCTGTTTCATAAGATCTTCATATTTCCCGGCATACCCATGCCTGGAAATCCTCCACGTTTCGCCATAATAAACTCCTCCTGTCAATCTTCTTCTATAACTACATCCATATGGATATTCTGGCGGATTGCTTCGTCCACAGTTACCTTGGACAAATTAGTATACGAATGATTATTCGCCACCAACAGCTGTACCTCAACTGCTTTTCCGGTCTGTGCAGCAATAATATCCATCAGTTCCTGCCTGGCTTCCGGATCATCCACATAATTCTTACCAAGAAAATCCTGAAACTCCACATATAATACAGGTTCGCCTGTATCGCCATTGTACTCTGGGAACTGCCTTTAAAAGCTGATCTTTCTGAACCTCCGGTAGTCTGCCCTGCGATTGCCCGCCATCCGGCAACGATCTTCTGCAGATCCTCAGGTGCTGCTTTTGCCGGCTTCTTTTCTTCCTGTACAGGCTGCGCCCGGTCTGCTGGACCACACTGCCTGATCGTACCACAGTCTGCTGTACTATTGCACCTTCATCTATTCTCTGCTCCAGCACTCTCAGTCTGTCAAGCACAGAATCCAGGTTTGTTTCCATGGCAGGCCTGCAAAGCTTGATCAGGCCGATCTCTATAAGCACACGCTTCTGAGTGGCATAACGGATCTGGCTGGACAGATCTGAAAAAACCCGTATATAGCGCATTAATGTTTCTGTATCTACCATCTGGCTTTCTTCTTTTAAAAGCTTCAGATTTTCAGAGGAAACATCTATCGCCTCCTCCGGATTTTCTGAGGTCTTCACAAGAAGAAGGTTCCTCATATACCAGGTAAAATCTCCCACAAACTGACTTAGTTCCCGGCCTCCTGTGATCAGATCCTCCAGTGTACGGATGGCGCCTGTCACATCTCCGTTGATCACCTTTTACACCAGAAGCTGGCTGAACACTTCCGTATCCACGGCTCCGAGAACTTCCAGTACCTTGTCATAGGTCAACTCCTGTCCCAGGTAAAAAGCAATACACTGATCCAAAAGACTGAGTGCATCACGCATGGAACCGTCCCCTGCCTTTGCCACATAGCGAACCGCCTTTTCTTCCGCTTTCACTCCTTCAATCTTAAGAAGCTCCTCCAGTCTGGCAGAAATGGTATCAATGGATATCCTGTGAAAATCATAACGCTGGCATCTGGAAAGGATCGTGATCGGAATCTTGTGGGCTTCTGTTGTGGCAAGGATGGATCCGCATAAGCAGGCGGTTCTTCCAGCGTCTTTAGCAGCGCATTAAAGGCTCCTGTGGAAAGCATGTGAACCTCATCAATGATATAAACCTTATAATTGCCTTCTGTAGGCCGGTATGCAACTTCCTCACGGATCTCCCTGATATTATCCACACCATTATTAGATGCAGCATCTATCTCAATTACATTCATGGATGTCCCTGCCTGGATCGCTTTACACATCTCACATTCATTACAGGGGCTTCCGTTGACAGGATGTTTGCAGTTTACTGCTTTCGCCAGAATCTTGGCCACAGTTGTCTTACCGGTACCTCGGGTACCGCAGAACAGGTAGGCATGTCCGATACGGCCGGCCTTGATCTGGTTCGTCAATGTTGTCACAATATGATCCTGTCCCTTGACATCTTCAAAATTATCCGGTCTGAACTGAGTGCGTATAACTCATAAATCAGCTCCTTGTATTTCAGACATTTGTCCCTTAATCTCCAAAAAATCGATACCGATCTGCTTTGCAGCCAGCCGTCTGATCCTTCGGATCTACGGTTTTTAATTTACCGGCACACTCTGCCAGCGGCACTCTCTTGATCTTGCCATCAACAACACCGATCATCACACCATATTCTCCGTCCAGGATAGCCTCTGCAGCGCCTGCACCGATCCTGGTAGAAAGAACCCTGTCATAAGCACATGGCTCTCCACCTCTCTGGGTATGACCCGGAACCGTGATCCTTACTTCTGCCCCGTTTCAGCAAAAATCTGGTCTGCGATCTCATAAGAAACAGACGGATACTTCTTGGCTCTTGCTTCCAGTTTTTCTTTGTATTTCTTCTTAGGCAGCTTAGCATCTTCTTTGGAAATAGCTCCCTCCGCTACTGCAAGGATCGTAAATCTCTTGCCGGCTTTGGCCCTCCTGTTTGAT
>NZ_JAYFUY010000053.1:0-2248 GCF_059933065.1 Blautia sp. HA3515
GTTACTGTTCAGAGGCATGCATAAGTCATTGTAAAAAATGACGAAATTTATTTTTTTATTTTGTGGATAATCATTTTCGGCAGATAAAACTATGTGTATAGTTTTTTCTGCCGTTCTTTTTCAGAAAAGTTATGCACCGGATTTTAGTTTTTACAGTTTATTTTTAAAGTTTCGGGGCGTACATTAATGCTTTTTTATTTTAAAAGTAATTACTTATCCACAGTCAGATTGACGAAAGGACGTTTTCCAGTCGTTCGCTTTTTTCCTGTGTTTCTGTTATACTTTTTCTCAAGAAAGAGAGGTTTCCTTATGGACATTGATTTAAAAGAAGAACTCAGAAAACGTGATAAACTCCTTGCCGGTTATCTCAAACAGATTGAGATCCAGGAGGAATTTATACAGAAACAGAAAGAATTGATTGAATATCTGGAAGACCATATTTCAAAGATCACAGACATTATCAGCGGCGTTTGATTATAACTGTACTGGAGGAAAACATATGCCTGATGCGTATGATCACATCTCACTTATATGTCGGCTGAAAGCCACACAGACAAGAAATAAAGAATTGGAATCCGGTGAACGGTATGTTAAGTTGAAAGAACTCCACAAAAAGGAGTGCAGAGCCTATGAACATAAGATCCAGGCACTGCAGACGGAGGTAGCGGATGCTCATAAAGAAACGATCCGTGTCCGCAACTACTGGTTTCAGGTACTGGAGGATATGCTCCTGGAGTTTGAGGCGATACAGAAAAAAGCGGACCAGGAACTCCAGGCGATGGAGAAACGCGCCCTTCTTGCTGAGAAACAAAGAGATGATGCATTGGATAAGGCAAAAGAATTCCGCCTTAAGTTCTATGAAACAGCTGCTGAGCTGGAAGAAGAACAGGGAAAGAACCTGAAACTTCATGCACAGATCAACCGTGATTATGAAAATTCATCTATTCCTTCTTCAAAAGCCATCCGGCGGAAAAAGATTGCAAATAGCAGGGAAAAAACAGGACGGAAACCCGGCGGACAGCCAGGACATAAAGGGCATGGCCGAAAAAAGCAGGAGCCTACACAGCCGGTAATCCTCCTTCCGCCACCAAAAGAAGTGCTTGAAGACTGTGCTTTTAAAAAGACGGCAAGAACAATTATAAAACAACTGGTAAGTATCCGTATGGTCCTGGATGTAACAGAATACCATGCAGATGTTTATTATAACAGCCAGACCGGCGAACGTGCACACGCTGCATTTCCGGATGGTGTTATTGATGATGTGAATTATGATGGCAGCATCCGGGCATTTTTGTTCCTTCTGAACAATGACTGCTGTACCTCTATTGATAAGAGCAGGAAGTTTCTGTCTGATCTGACGGATGGAAAACTGAATATTTCTAAAGGCATGATAAGTAAACTCAGCAGGGAGTTTGCTTTAAAAACAGAACCTGAGCGCAAGGCAGCCTATGCAGACATGCTGCTTTCCCCTGTTATGCATACAGATTGTACAAACGGCAGGGAAAACGGAAAAAGCTGTCAGATCTATGTCTGTGCCACACCAGACGGAAAAGCATTATATTTCGCCCGTGAGAAAAAAGGACACGAGGGAGTAAAAGGGACTGTTATAGAAGATTATCAGGGGATCCTTGTCCATGACCATGATATTACCTTTTATAATTATGGAGCGGATCACCAGGAATGCCTTGCCCATGTGCTGCGTTACCTGAAAGGCAGCATGGATAATGAACCAGACCGCACCTGGAACAAAGAGATGCGTTCACTGGTACAGGAGATGATCCATTTCCGAAACGAATGCCAGACATTTCAGGAACCGGATCCGGTAAAGGTATCTGAATTCGAAAAAAGATACCGTGAAATACTGGAAACAGCCAGGGCGGAATACGGAAATGTTCCGGCAAATAATTATTACAGAGACGGGTATAATTTATTCCTGAGAATGGAAAAATATATGCAGAACCATCTGCTGTTCCTGCATGATCCCCGGATACCTGCCACTAATAATGAAGCCGAAAGGCTTCTAAGAAACTATAAGCGGAAACAGGCGCAGGCTGTGACATTCAGGAGTTTCGAAAGTATCGATTATCTCTGCCAATGCATGAGCATGCTTGTTTTGATGCGACTGGAAGAACCAGCGAATATGTTTGACAGAGTGTCCAGGATATTTGGATAAGAAAACCGATGGCTTTGACTGTTATTAGTCTACACCATCGGTTTTCTCATGTCCAGATAACCTCTGAACAGTAAC
>NZ_JAYFUY010000054.1:0-2943 GCF_059933065.1 Blautia sp. HA3515
GCGGAAGAGCTTGGAATCTCCGTTCAGATCATTGGAAGCTTTCCGCAGCATCCTGCTTATAGGCTGCTGGCAGACAGAGCGATTCGTGAATGTGTGACAAACTGTGCCAAACATGCCCATGGCAGTATCGTTTTTGTGAAAATAGATAAATGTGCAGATGAATACAACATTCAGATCACCAATGATGGAGATGTGCCTGAACAAAATGCAGAAGAAGGCGGTGGCTTGTCAGCACTGAGAAAAGCGGTTGAATCAGAGAAATGTATAATGCAGATTTCTTTCGCCCCTGAGTTTTGCCTGGTATTGAAAATGCCTCTGACAGAAAGGATGAGATTCGATGGTACGGGTACTGATAGTAGAAGATCAGAAGATCATGCAGAAGTATTTTGAATATATGCTTATGCAGGATTCGGAATTACGACATGTCCAGACAATTTCGGATGCCCGTGAAGCTGTAAAGATCTGTGGTTATTCGGCAATAGATCTTGTGCTTATGGATGTGCAGACATTTCATAATCATGATGGATTAAGTGCCGGCAAAATGATCAGGGAAAAGTATCCACATACAAAGGTTTTGATTGTTACTTCCCTGATTGATCCCAAAGTACTGGAAAGAGCCAAAAGCGGATGTGCAGACAGCCTCTGGTATAAGGATCATGGTGAAGAGGAAATACGGAATGTGATTTACAGAACTTTAAATGGTGAGCGTGTATTTCCGGATGTAACGCCGAAGGTGGAACTTAACTGGATCACAAGTGGAGATATCAGCCCAAGACAGCTGGAGATGCTGCGCCTGTATATTCATGGAATGTCATATTCAGAGATTGCCAGGAAAATGGAATGTTCCACCTCTGGGGTAAGATGGAATTTTCAGGAAATGATTGCCAAGGCAGGATATAGCTGTAAAGAAGACCTGATAGCAGCTGCACTGGAAAGTAAATTGATTGTGACTACACTAAAATAGAAAATCCGTAACTGTGAGGATACAGAACAGTTATGAAAACACACAGAATGTAGAAACATATTCTGACAGGAAGGAGATATGAGCATGAAAAAATTTTCTGTTGTTGTATGTGTTTGCGCAGCACTGCTTTCTTTTGGTATTTATGGAAAATGTGTGAGAGAAGTGTCTGCCCAAATACCTGGGGCAGAAGAGAATCTGGCAATTTTAAGGGATATCATCAGGGAAAATGAATGTCAGGTGGGAATGGCATTTCTTGGATATGCCTATGAAACTGCAGAAGCGTCAGATATACTTGAATATACTAAAATGGAAGAAGTGGCAGCGGCTTATCCTTTCTTACAGGAGGGGACAGTTGTTGATGCAGGGGGATATGAAATTTATGCTATTGTTCCGGGATGTGATTGTAAGATCAGTGTTTATCCGACTCAGATTACGGAAGATGGGGAATATCTGGATGACCTGAACGCCCCATATTATATAGGGCAGGAGGACGAAATCATTATACTGCGATGCAATATGAGTGAGATCCATTCCAATGTGATGGTTTCAGTGCAGAAGCAGAATATGAGTGTGCAATACCATCCTATGGTATCACTAAAGGATGGACATCTTGCAGCGGAAGCCTACTGTTATGATTTTTCCATATATCATGATTGGGAGGAGTATTACTCGGAGGATGATTCATCATTGGATATAAATATTGCCCGGGAAGTGCTTTCACAAACTGACGAGGTGCGTTACTATCTGGGGCTTGGTATGTCATTGTGGTATACAGGTACAGAGGAATACCTTGAAGGAAGAAATTGTCCGGTATTTGTACTTGGAACAGATCATGAGGATCATTTTACAAAAGAAAATTATTATGCAGTAGGAGACAATGTGGTTTATTACTATGATGCGATAGGCGACGCATGGCTTCTGCTGGGAGCAGGCTGATAAAGGTATTTCCCAGAGGCAGACAGAAGATTCACCAATATATCATTGCATTTGATTAATCAGAGAAAGAGGAAACAGACATGAGTGATTGTTTGACAGAAAAAAATAAAAAAGCAGGAGTTCTGGGGAAAGTAAAATGGGTTCTTTGTGGCTTATGTATACTTTTGTCCCTGGGTGCTATTGGTGCCTCAGAAAAGTATATTGGTGAAAGAAGATTAGGAATGGCAGCAACAGAGATCTTACTGGGATTGTTGCTTCTGTATCCTACTTTCAGGGAAATTCAGAAAATACGAAAGAAGAAACAAGCCAGTGAAATTGCCTGCTGGTTTGAATCTTATGCTCAGAGTACGCTCTCATTTGAAAAGTATGAGAAGGAGATGGGAAAAGGTGCAGTAAAAAAACTGGAAAAATATATTGCCAGAGGATATATTCGGAATATCCAGATAGACAGAGAAGGAGATTATATATTGATTACTGCACCAAACCGACGTGTGAATGAGAAGATTTATATTACAGTTACCTGTTCCAGCTGCGGCGCGAAGAATCAGGTCATAAAAGGCCGTCTGAGCAATTGTGAATACTGCGGACAGCGCCTTACCCCATGACATAAGGTTTGAAAAGGGAGTAAAAGACTGTGTAGCTTACAGACATGTCACCTGTCGGCGACATCATTTAGTACAGTTATTTGCAGAACGCTGTACTATGAAAGATTTGGAAAGGAGAATAGATGTGAGAAGATTAAAAAGAATAATGCTTACGGCTGTATTTTTGTGTATGTTTCTTTTGTGTGCATGTGGAGAGAAGGAATCCAAAGAAGAGGCTGCACCCACAGAGGCACCTGCACCCACAGAGACACCAGCCCCCACAAAAGCACCGGAACCGACAGTGACGCCAGAACCAACGGCCACACCGGCACCGACAGCCACACCTACACCGATTCCAGAGTATAAAGAGTATGATTATGCAGAAGGAAATCTTACGATTACTCTGCCCTATGAAGCGGAAGAACCAATAGAGCAGGACGGCCAACTGGAATTTACAGA
>NZ_JAYFUY010000055.1:0-11016 GCF_059933065.1 Blautia sp. HA3515
ACAGCTGAAGTGATTACAACAGATACGTTAAGATATTTGAAATATTATTTCAGGTTGATTGACAACACAGGAAAGCTTTATTTTCTAAATGCATGGGACACCAGTGAAGCTGAACCCAGAGATGGTTTTTATGAATTTCTCTATGCAAATGAAACTAATGTTTTAAAAATCCCTGAATGGGCGAAAGGTGTGATTTACTATCAGATTTTTCCGGAACGCTTTGCTGACGGGAATCCTTCTAATAATCCTCCCGAATGCCAGGAATGGGGAACTGCTCCCAATAGAGAGAATTATATGGGCGGAGATCTGGAAGGCATCTTGGAAAAATTGGAATACCTGGATTCTCTTGGAGTAGAATGCCTGTATCTGACTCCTATATTTAAAGGAGATTTTAATCACAAATATGCTACAACGGATTATCTGGAGATAGATCCTTCGTTTGGAACAAAGGAAACATTCCTGGAACTGGTTGAGACCTGTCATAAATATGGGTTAAAAATCATTCTTGATGGAGTATTCAATCACTGTGGCATTCATTTTGCTCCGTTTCAGGATGTGATTGAAAAACAGGAATTATCACGATATTGCGACTGGTTTTATATCAAGAAATTTCCTGTAGAAGTATCTGAAACCGATGCGGTTTATGAATGTGTTGGAGATTATGGGTACATGCCCAAATTGAATACAGCGAATCCGGAAGTGCAGTCATATATTTATAATGTGATGGTCTTTTGGCTGAACGAATATCATATCGATGGATGGCGCCTGGATGTAGCTGATGAAATTGATCCCTCTTTGTGGGCAAGAATCAGATACAGAATTAAATCAGCGTATCCGGATTGTCTCCTTTTGGGAGAAACATGGGGAGATGGTTTTTCATTGCTGGATGGAAAATCTGTAGATAGTATCATGAATTATGTATTTCGGGATAGTATGAGAGATTTTTTTGCCAGGGGCAGTATTGACGCAAAAATGTTTAATCACAGGATATGCCAGATGCGTTCTCATTATCCGGAAGAAATCAGACAAGCACTTTTCCAGCCATTAGACAGCCATGATACGGAACGGTTTTTGTGGAACTGTCAAGGTGATATTCGCCGATTGAAACTGGCCGCTTTGTTCCAGATGTGTTTTCCAGGAGCTCCAAGCATCTATTATGGTGATGAAATTGGCTTAAATGGTGATAATGATCCTGATTGTAGAAGATGCATGGAATGGAAAACAGAAAAACAAAACACGGAAGTATTATCCTTTTATAAAAAAATAATTAGTATCCGAAAATCATATTCCTGCCTACGAACAGGAAACATTATACCACTTGTATGTAAAAAAATGATATATGGGTATTTATGTCAGTCAGAAAATCAGCAGATTTACGTTCTTATGAATGGGACAGAAGAGGAATATGAGGTGCTGCTTCCTGTTCTGGAAATTGCCAGGTATAAGAATCTTTTGACTGGCGAAAGTTATGAGGCAGAAAAGCTGGTAAACACAAAATATTTTAATGAAGACATGATTCCCTGCCAGGGAAGTATAAAATTATCTTTGAAAGCATTTGAAGGTATCGTATTGAAAACAGGAGGAATGAAAGATGAGAAAAAGCAGTAAATTATTCGCTATTTTATCAACAGCAATGTTTGTGACAGCATTGGGCACAGCACCCTGTTATGCAGATGAGGTTACCATTAATTTCTGGCATCATTATAGTGAGCAGTCTGCTGAAAACGAGACATTGAATAATGTTTTGATTCCTGAGTTTGAAAAAGAAAATCCTGATATTAAGGTAAATGCAGTTTCCCATGAATGGTCAGACCTTCATGAAAAGATTCTGATCAGTGCCAAATCTGAAACACTTCCCGATGTAGCACGCCTTGACAGTGCTTGGGTACCTGAGTTTGAAAAAATGGGAATTTTAGTACCTCTAAACCAGGAAATGGATGATTATCAGGAAGTTGCAGACGGTCTTCTGGAAAGTGCCATGAGTACTGCGCAAATTGGGCAGGATACATATGGACTTGCTTTAAATACAAATACGAAAATATTGTTCTATAATGTAAAAGCTTTTGAAGATGCCGGCCTTTTGGCACCAACCACTATGGATGAATTTATAGAAGATTGCAAGAAGCTGGCAGGCGAAAATGAAAACGGTCAGCAAATCTGGGGCTATGATGAACCTGCTTTGGCTGGGTGGAATTTATGCCCGTTTATCTGGAGTATGGGTGGTTCCATAACCAATGAAGACCAGACTAAAGCCACCGGATATTTAAACAGCACAGAAACCGTCAACGCAATCCAGACACTGGCTGATCTGTATAAAGAGGGTGCTATCACCGGATGGAACAGTGGCGATATTCCAATGACTGACGGTTTTGGAACTGGAAGATATGCTATGATCATGGATGGTCCATGGAAAATCTCCGAAATGGAAGGCTCTTATCCGGATTTTGAATATGCTACAGCCCCAATGCCAGAAGGAGAGGGCGGTTCTCATTCCGTTCTTGGAGGCGAGGATATTTCCATGTTTAATACTGCAAACAAAGATGCTGCATGGAAATTCATGAAATTTATGACTGGGGAGTTTGCTCAGGAAGAAATGGCAAAATGCAGCCAGATTCCGGTAAATAAAGCTACTCTCGAAAGTGATACCGTAAAGAATGCAGATTTTGCACCATTTATCGAAGCCATTAAATCTGCTGAATCCAGACCTACTGTATCCTGCTGGTCTGAAATCGACAGTGAACTTGCAACTGCTGTAAGTGCTGTTATGAACGAAGAGAAGAGTGCACAGGATGCCATGGATGAACTGGCAGAAAAAGTAGACGATTTATTAGCAGAAGAATAAAAGAACAGACTCTTAAGTTAACGGGAGGGATCGTATGAAAACAAAGAAAAGCCAGAATATCCAGATTGGATTTCTTCTCCTTCCAGGTATTTTGATTTTTGGATTCTTTACCATTTATCCAATCGTAAAGTTATTTATCACCAGCTTTTTCAAATGGGATTTTGGCTCTATGTTTGATCAGGAGTTCATCGGATTTGCCAATTATAAAGAGGTATTAACAGATTCATATTTTCACCTGGCATTTTCCAATTCTATTGTGTATACGCTGATAACAGTACCTGCACAAATGATACTGGGACTTCTGATCGCCATGCTCATAAACAATATTAATAAATTTTCTATTAGTTATCGAGTGGCATATTACCTTCCCGTTATCACCTCCTGGGTAATTGCATCCTTAGTGTTTAAATATGTTTTTAACACCGAAGGACTGTTAAACTATTTTCTCACCAAAGTAATACATCTGACCAGCGGAAACATCCATTGGCTGGACAGTCGATGGGGCGGCATGAGTGTTGCAATGCTATTGGGAACCTGGAAAGGAATTGGCTGGAATATGGTAGTATTTTTAGCTGCTTTGCAGACGGTTCCAAGGGACTTATATGAATCTGCAGCATTAGATGGTGCAGGAAGCATTGCTAAATTTTT
This sequence comes from Blautia sp. HA3515, assembly GCF_059933065.1. Classification (NCBI taxonomy): domain Bacteria; kingdom Bacillati; phylum Bacillota; class Clostridia; order Lachnospirales; family Lachnospiraceae; genus Blautia; species Blautia sp. HA3515. The sequence goes on from NZ_JAYFUY010000055.1 coordinate 3,491, forward strand.
CTATGTAACGATTCCGTCCATAAAAGGAACGATTCTGTTTGCACTTGTAATGCTCACCATTGGTGGCTTTAATGTATTTACATCTATCAAAATGATTACAGATGGAAATCCAGGGCATAAGACAGAAAGTGTATTAACCTGGATGTACTATAAAGCTTTCAGCACAGGTGAATTTGGTTACTCCGCAGCGCTTTCCTTTATTATTGCAGTAGTATTGGGAATATTGGCAATTGTTCAATTTCGGATGATGGACCACAGCAAACTTGATTAGGGGGTGTGGGAGTTTGAAAATATCCAAGAAAGCGGCTTATAAAGGAATCATATACCTGATTCTCACTCTGGGGCTTATCATTGTTGTTCTTCCAATGATTTATATGCTGAGTACTGCGTTGAAGCCAAATGGTGCATTATATGAATATCCTCCCAGATTTTTTCCAAAAATAAAAGAAATTACTTTGGAAAATTTCCAGTACATTTTACGACAGAAAAAATTTGGAAACAATTTTATTAACAGTATTTTTGTTTCCACTGTAACAGTTGCCATAGCGGCCGTCGTTGCCGCAGCAATGGCATTCTGTATTGCCAGGTTCAGATTTCCGGGACGTAAGTTTTTATTCACATTCATCATGTTAACCATGATCATACCTGGAACTACTTTAATCGTTCCTCAGTATGAGTTAGCTGTTAAATTGAAGGTGATCAATAAGTTATCTGGATTGATTCCGTTTTATGTTGCATGGGTTATTCCATATTCTACATTTATGATAAAAGGATTTGTAGAGAATATTCCCAGAGAGTTAGACGAAGCGACCTATATAGACGGAGGAAGCGTATTTACTGTTTTTTTTCAGATTATTCTTCCATTAACTAAACCAGGAATTGCTTCCGTATCCATTTTTAATTTCCTTACCGCATGGGAAGAGTTTCCCTGGGCAAATACGGTCATCAATGATGACCTGAAAAGAACCTTACCCATTGCTATTTCAGGATTTTTCGGACAGCATCAGTTTACACAGTGGGGATATGTTTTTGCTCTTTCTGTGCTGAGCTTAATTCCAATACTTGTAGTTTTTATTTCCTGTCAGAGATTCTTTATTGAAGGATTAACTGCGGGAAGTGTAAAAGGTTAATATACATATTTACAGAAAATCGGGTAGAAAGCCATTAACAGCAGACTTTCTGCTCGATTTTTTTTATTTTTGTGCCCATGGTGGAATTGGAAAAAGCACTGGATTTAAGCTCCGGTTCAAAATACAAGATGATTTTTCAGCTTCAAAGAAGTTTCCTACATTGTATTGTAAATGGCAGTCTATAAATGATAGAAATATAAGAAAAATGATATTCATTCACCTGGCTCAGTAGGAGGACTATTATGCAGGAAAGAGAAAAACTACCAGTAACAGCATGGCTTTCAACAGTATTTATCGGGATATATACCCTGCTCCTTGCCATAGCAGGAGCAGGATTCGTTGCATTTCTGTTCTATGCAAAACATATCACAACAGCTGGGACACAAATGGTTTCCAAAGCAGAAGCGATGTCTGATTATATCAGCGGTTATATAGTCCTCCCAGGTGCTTTTACCACTTTGCTTGGCTGTCTCACCGGAGTAATGGCAATTCTTCTCGCAGCCGCAATTTTCGTCCTGTTCCTGGCCTGCACGGTTACTTTGGTTATGTCCTGCTCTCTGCTCAAAAAAAGAAAACTGGAGCCAGATGCTAGGATGAAACTGATTGTTTTCCTTATTCTTTCAGTTCTTTCCTGGATTATTTTCCAGAATGCCTGGATATCTGTTGTTATAGCAATACCAGCGGTTCTTGGTATTATGACCCTTTCAGGAAGGAAGGATGCAGAATGAAACTTTGGACAACCATGCCAAAAGAAGTATATGTAAATACCGTCCTTAAGAATGGCGTATATATCTGTGATCCATCGAAGTGTGATATGCTCTTGGATGACACAGAGGATAAGCAATTTGGGCGGGCCTATGCCTGGATGGAAGCATATATGGCAGAAAAAAATCGGGATGGCACCGGCCAAGGGCATCCATCCAGTATGGGCATGGTACAAACTGCGTGGCCGGCATAAAAAGCCGGATCTGAGGTGGACTGAATTCAGATGGTATAAAGAACCAATGGTCCTGCTCGAATTAGAAGTTCCTGACGATAAAGCAGTATTATCAGATGAAGAAAAATGGACCTGTGCCCAGCTTAATGATTCTGCCTGGTGTGATACAGAGAAAGAGTTAGACTGGTATTATGATGATCCAGATGCTACACCAAGGGAACGAGAAGTATTCAAAAAGAAATCCTGGTACCGAATTTTCGATATTGAGAATTCTGAAAACGTGCAGGCTACTTTCTGGATCCTCCCAAAAGAAAACATCAAGAAAATGTGGGAATATAACAAAAAATAACAGAAACAGAAAAGTCTTGCATTATGCTTCTTTTGCGTCCTAAACTTCATCCATATCCAGCACAGGATAGGCGGTCTTCACGTAGAAGAAATTTGTCTTGCACCGGATATTCCCACTTTCGTCTGTAAAAAAACGGCATACGTAATTACGCATTTAAAAGTTTTTTCTAAGATGGCTGCAGATCTCAGGGTTGACTTTGAATGTTCTCATATGTATGTCCTCCCATATTTCATAAATTTGTATCGTACTTAATATGTCATTCTGAAAAATTCCTACGAAAAATTTCTTATGAAAATCAGCCAGGAAACTTTCCGGAATGTCTGTGAACGGGCATACTGCGAGATGTTAACCACTAACTATACCCTGCAGGTAACAGAAGAGGAGTCTGCAAACTTGTTATATATAAGCAGTTTGTTGCAGTTTACAGGCAGGTGCGGCTGTGAGATAATAAATAAAAAGAACATTCCTGTATTATTTGAATATGTAGGAATGGAAGAGTGGCTTTGATCCACGGAAAGGAAACGAATGCAAAAGAAAAGAAAAGTTATGCTCCTGCTGCCGGCAATCCTGGTATTTCTGTTGACAGGATGTGCAAAGTTTGGATCCATTATCAATGACATCCATGGCTCTCTGGTTGGAAACAATTATACTGTGTACACTTATGACAATTATGGGAACCAGACACTGAAAACGTCGGGGAAGAAAATCAGCATTACCGGGAATAAAATCGAGACAACCAGCTATGACAGCGATGGAAAGGCAGTAACCGGATATGACCTGTCCTCTGTGCTCACCATTACCATTGATGGAAAAGAAATCGAGAGCTGTGGGGACACTTGTGTTTTCGTGCAGAAGGGACTTGAACCGGAAGTCGATTTCTCTCTGGATGAAATTTACAGCAATGGAGGAAACGGCATTATCGATAACGCAGCACTGGCAAGGGTATTAAACCAGTACAAGAACGATTTTGGAAAGTCCAGAGTGGTAGTGATTAAATCCCAGCTTGGACAGCCGATTGCGGCTTTTTCCGGAAATGATGTTTATTGGGAAATTCCGGACGACCTACCGAAAATGACCAAGTTGATGGTAGACGGAAAAGCACTGTACATACACCGGGCGAATTACCAGATCATTGACAAAGATCTGCTTTAAGGAAAAATTTATGGGTAAAATAAAAGAAAAATGAGTTATTTATCCTCACGCAAAAACCGATACTTTTTGTTATCAAGTTTTTCATAAAAATTTGGTTTTATTCGTCATGGGAAAATAAATAACACTGTGCAAAATGGATAGTTTCTCTCAAAAGAAAATCTTTCAGCCGTTTGTTGTGTTTTTCATGACAGGCGGCATTTTTTGTGCCCGTGGCGGAACTGGAAGACGCACCGGATTTAAGCTCCGGTTCATTATGAGTGTGGGTTCAAGTCCCACCCTGCCGACTCAACTGTATTCCATGTGAAAAGACTCACAATACTCCCGTAACTCAGTGGATAGAGTACACGATTACGAACCGTGGGGGCAAGAGTTCGAATCCTCCTCTCGATTGATCGATCCCCTCAAAATACTGGTAAATTCGTTCTTCCAATTTCTGCTTAGTATTGACACGAATTCCATGTAACATTTGCTTGGTCATCTTGCTGAAGAAACTTTCAATCATGTTTAGCCAAGATTTATGTTTAGGCGTGAATACAAATTTAATTAAAAGTTCAGAAATAGTACAAATGTAAGGATCCTGATGCACCGGGCTTCTTTTTTTTGCGATTAAAGTACTTATCTGACAGCATATGGTATTTGACTACAGAATATGTTATGTTTAGAAAACAAGTCTTTTCTGTAAAAACAGACAATCTTCCGGAAATATCACATATTAATAATAGATTGTTCAAAAGAGGGCGGTTTTACAAAAAAGCAAATATTATGAGTAAGAGGAGGAGAAGCAGTGTTTTTGGAGAAACTTATAGGAAGCATTATCGCTTTATGGGGAATCGTAGTTTTGTATGGTGCATTTAAAAAAGCAACGATATGTAAAAAGGGACAGATAGCTTCCGGGACAACGTTAACAGTGGGAGGGATAGCAGTCCTTCTTTCAGAGATCATGAATACCCCATCCGAGCCTAATTACGGTGTAGTTAAAGCTCGGATCTAATAGTAATTCTTTATTCAAACCTGCATTGATTATAGTCGGAATCGGAGTGGTAGTTCGTATTTATAATCTGATCTGCAAAAATAAGATAATAACAGCAGAGACACAGGAAAAAAATAAAAAAGAAGAATTTTACAAAGAATGCCTCAAATCTGATATCAAACAATGCAAAAATGAAAAAGAAGTACAAAAAGCTAAATTGATAGCTGAAAAACATGGGATTAAATATTCGGATATCTCAGAACTGTATTCCGAAGCGAAAGTACTGGTTAAAAAGAAAGAACAAAAAGAGTTGGATGATTCTTTAATAGCTAAAAGGGAAGAAGAAAGAGCAGAGCAGAAAACTCTTGTGAAATATGAGGGCATGACTGGAAGAGAAAAGAGGATTGCCATGCTTACTGCTGAAAGGGCTGCACTTTTGCAAACCGCAGATACCCTTAAAAGTGGAGCAAAAGCTGTGATGAATGCTTCCGCAACAAAAAGAAAAAGATTGGGCAATTCATGGAGGCATTGCAAATGGAATAGCCGGTCCTGCTGCCGGAGCAGCAACGGCACTTAATATCCAGGCGCAAAATGCACAGATAAGGGCTCAGAACAAGGCAAACCTGCAGGCTTTTTCCCCTCTGATCACGAATTCTTATATGGGAGCCGTTTCTTATGAAAGCCAGGCGAGAGGAGTTGCAGCATCTATTGATAGTGCCAAGACAAAACTGATGGCAAAAGACGATGTGCAGACTTGTCTGAAAAGACTTGTTTTTACAGAGACTGAAGTTGACGTATCAGAAACCGGAACCTGTACCGTGACCACAAAAGTTGCTCTTACTGAACCGTTTACAATATTTGAGGATGTAAAAGCGGTTATCGATGGAACAATAATTGCAAAGATCTATGATAAGGAAACGCTGGTTGGAACTGCTGCTCTTGTACTACCTTCCAAAGGAATCGGTTATTACCATGATCCTTACCCGTTAAAGGGAATGTGCCTTTATTGCGGAAAAAAAGACAGAAACTACCGGGTAGAATTTGCAGCTGTTGATTTATGGGCTATGGAGATGTGATTATGGAGAAAAATAAGAAGTGTAATATAGCAGGGATTTTGTTTACTCTGCTTTTAATATATGAGACATATAGTTATGTGATGTTTCTAAAAATGCTTTTTAAATTTGATATAGAGAGGGCATGGGGGCTGTTATACTTCCGTTCTTATTCAGACGGGAGTGAATGTGTGATGCTTATAGGGAAACTAGGTGCAATACTTTCACTTATAATCATGATCAATGCTTCGTTCAGGTTGACAAAGGCTGGAATCGGGATTCGAAAGAAAACAGCTATCGTATATTTTTTTGCCCAGTTCAGCATGTGGTCAGTTACTTTTAGTCTTACCACATATCATTTTATCTTAAATAGTTGGACTATGAGAGCTTTTCTATATAACGTGTGGAACTTTGGAATGGTCTATATCTGTGTGATCGTATATCTGATTGCATATTGTTTATACCGGAGCGGAAATAAGAAACAGCAAGCAGTCGCTCCGGACATGCACAGTGAGAAATGGAAAGTAGACTATTACAAAAAATCTGCTGGATCATAAAGTAATAACACAAATAGAATATCAGTCCATGGTTGAAAAAGTCAAGACTTTGGACAGCTAATGTAATGAAAGGCCGCCGGAAGAATCCGGCGGTTTTTTATGATCATTAACGGAATAGTGGTGTGGTGGTCATGACAGTGCCCATCTAATTAAGGTACGCCGAAAGACTGTATTTTCTGTGTTGATATCAGATTATAAAATCATATCTTGAAACTCTTTTTTTGGCATGTTATTATACTGTCGTGCTGTGTTTTAGAAAATAACATGAGAAAAGGAATATGCAAAGTTCTCAGAAAACTATACAGAAGAAAGAGGAAATTAAATTGCCAACAGAGAAACTAACCCAGAATACCAGTTCGAATACAGATATGGGTAATCTATGGGTCAAAACAGCTTCAGAGAAGCATGAAACCCGCATAAACACTGGGGTTACAACTTATCTTTAATAGGCAGAAGGAAAAACATCAAAATGCCATCTGATGCTATTGGAAAGTGATGAGGTTAATCTCAAAAGGAAATTAAAACGTGGTACAGATATGGGTCAAAAAACAACATTTTAAGAAGATGAAAAAACACAGCTCAACTCTAAAAATGATAATTTCAAAAATATAAGTACATAATTTCTATTACATATCAGCGTCAAATGGTATCAACCGATACCGAGTATTCGTAAAAATGTGGTCAAGACATGATCCTGAAAACAACCTTTTCATTTTGTAAAAAAATCCATTTTTCTCATATATTATGACGTCAGAAGCTTTATATAAGCTTCTTTTTTAGTACCATATAAGTGTAAGAGATAAAGTATATCATTAGTGCTTTATCTTCTGCACTTATTTTTTTATGATAAGGAAGTAATTGGTCTGGCGAGCTGCTTTTGGGATTAACCACATCCGTCATAAAAACCGTCAACCCACCCCTTATTATAAGCGGTCGTTTAAGCAGGTTGAAACCCGCAAGGTGCTTTCGTGTAACGAACTAAAATGAGTGGTAATAAGTGTGGATGGGACAATTACAAATTTTTTTAGGAGGTTACAGATGATAAGTGTAGGAATTGATGTATCAAAAGAAAAAAGTACTATATGTATCTTGAAGCCGTATGGGGAGATTGTGAGCAAACCTTTTGAAGTTTGTCATACAGAGAAAGAATTATCAGAATTAACGTCTATGCTTCTGCGTTTAAATGATGATGTTCGTGTAGTAATGGAAGCTACCGGGATCTACCATCTGCCGGTATTATGCTATTTGCAAGAGAAAGGGGTGTTTGTGGCAGTGGTCAATCCATTTGAAATGAAGGAATACCGTTGTCAGGGATTGAGGCGTGTGAAAACAGATAAGCAAGATGCCATTACAATCTCCAACTATGGAATTGATCATTG
>NZ_JAYFUY010000056.1:0-11383 GCF_059933065.1 Blautia sp. HA3515
TAAGGGAAAAAAACATGAAAGTGGAAAATGTGGAAGTACTAATAGAGGAAGAAACCATAAAAGCCGTGCTGTATCTGCGATCAGGAACCGGATCAGGAGCTGGAGAGGAAGAAGCTGAAGGATGAGCTTTTGGAGCAATGGGGGATCCTTGCTGGAAACTGCCAGATCCAGGTTGAAAAAAATAAACCGGACACAGTGGATCACACTTTTTCTGGTGGGACTTCTTCTGGGGGTGATAGCAGTTCCTACTGAAAAAAAGACTGGATCGGATAATCGTGTGGGAAATGCTGCCAGGGAAGAGACACCAGGAGCAGGGGAATGCCTCTGCTCTGGAACAAAGGCTTCAGCAGGTGCTTTCCGGCGTGGAAGGCGTGGGAAAGGTACAAGTCATGCTTATGACAGGAAATGAAAAAAACACCTTTGGCTTTGGCAATGATAACAGCGAATTGATCACAGGAGTGCTGATCGCTGCCCAGGGAGCTGATGATCCGGTGACAGTACGAGAGATTCAGCAGGCTGTGATGGCATTATTTCAGGTGGAAGCCCATAGAATTAAAGTAATAAAAATGATATAAGGAGAGGCAAAGTGAAAAAAGTTTTAAAAAAGAATCAGGTGATCATCACCTCCCTGGCAATCCTGATCGCAGCAGCAGGCTATCTTAATTTTGCTGATGTGGATCTGGGCTTTAAGGATCAGGAGGCCAGCAGCAGTATCCTTGAAGATGTGGATTATGACCTGACAGATGAAACAGCCCTTCTGGATGAGAACGGGGCAGATGGCACCGGGGATACGGAGGATGTGACTGCTCCGGGAGAAGCCGTACTTACAGGGGCATCCGGTTTTGCTGCCCAGGCAAAGCTTTCCAGGGAGCAGATCCGTTCCCAGAATAAAGCAGATCTTCAGGATATTATCAACAATCAGGACATTGGAGAGGAACAGAAGCAGGAAGCGATCAATACCATGGTATCTGTCACTGAACTGACGGAAAAAGAGGCAGCAGCAGAACTGCTTCTTTCAGCCAAAGGCTTTGAAAATGTGATTGTAAATCTTACAGGGGAAACTGCGGATATCGTAGTGCCGGATACAGATCTGGATGATGCCAGAAGAGCGCAGATCGAGGATATTGTAAAAAGAAAGACAGGGATCGCACCGGAAAATATTGTGATCACTCCTTTAAGCCAGAGTGCTGAGGAAAGCGGCAATAAGGATGCAGGGATCAGCCAGGTACCAGACCAGGAGGCAGAAGAAACTTCAGCAGGGACTGCAAAAAGTGATGATCTGGTTGAAACAGATGGAATCTATGACTGACACAGCCCATTACTGAGGAAACACAGCTGTTTACTGAGGAAATTCCCTTGACAGGAAAGCTTTCTGTATACTAGAATAGGAATGTTTATGAGTTATTATGGGAAACCTATTTATGACAGAACATTTTGCAGGAGGCATGCTGTGTCAAAATATACGAAAGAAATAGAAAAAAGAAGGACCTTTGCTATTATTTCACATCCGGATGCTGGTAAGACCACGCTTACGGAGAAATTTTTGCTGTATGGCGGAGCCATTAATCTGGCCGGAAGTGTTAAAGGCAAGGCAACGGCCCGTCATGCAGTTTCAGACTGGATGGAGATCAAAAGGAACGAGGTATTTCTGTTACCTCTTCTGTACTTCAGTTTCATTATGATGGATACTGTATTAACATTCTGGATACGCCGGGACATCAGGATTTCTCGGAGGATACTTACAGAACATTAATGGCTGCAGATTCTGCAGTTATGGTCATTGATGGATCCAAAGGTGTGGAGGCACAGACCAGAAAGCTGTTTAAGGTATGTGTTATGAGACACATTCCTATTTTTACATTTATCAATAAGATGGACCGGGATGCCAATGATACATTTGATCTTCTGGATGAGATCGAGAAGGAACTGGGCATTGCAACCTGTCCCATTAACTGGCCTATTGGTTCCGGTAAGAAATTCCGTGGTGTTTATGATCGGAATACAGAAAAGATCCTTACATTTTCTGATACTCAGAAAGGAACAAAGGAAGGCCATATCGAGGAGATACCTCTTCAGGATCCAAGAGCAGATCAGGTAATGGATCCGGAGCAGAAAGAGCAGCTTCTTGAAGAAATTGAACTTCTTGATGGTGCAAGTGCTGATTTTGATCAGGAGCTTGTAAGCAAGGGAGAATTAACCCCTGTATTTTTCGGATCTGCACTTACCAACTTTGGTGTGGAAACATTTCTGGAGCATTTCCTGGCTATGACCACTTCTCCTCTTCCAAGAATGTCAGATGCAGGACTGGTGGATCCTATGTCCGATGATTTTTCTGCCTTTGTATTTAAGATCCAGGCAAATATGAATAAAGCACACAGAGACAGAATCGCTTTTATGAGGATCTGTTCCGGTAAGTTTGATGCTTCCCAGGAGGTTTATCATGTACAGGGAGAGAAGAAGATGCGTCTTCTTCAGCCACAGCAGATGATGGCAGAGTCAAGACATGTGGTGGACGAGGCTTATGCAGGAGATATTATCGGTGTATTTGATCCTGGTATTTTTTCTATCGGAGATACCATCTGTGCGCCTGGCAGGAAATTTGCTTTTGAAGGGATCCCTACCTTTGCACCGGAGCATTTTGCAAGAGTGCGCCTTTTGGACACCATGAAGAGAAAGCAGTTTGTAAAGGGAATCACACAGATCGCCCATGAAGGAGCAATCCAGATTTTCCAGGAGCTGTTTGGAAATATGGAAGAGATCATTGTGGGTGTTGTTGGTGTGCTTCAGTTTGATGTGCTGAAATTCCGCCTGGAGAATGAGTATAATGTGGAGATCCGTCTGGAGAATCTTCCTTATGAGCATATCCGGTGGATCGCCAATAAGGACAAAGTAGATGTGGAAAGCATTACCGGTACTTCAGATATGAAGAAAGTAACAGATCTTAAGGGAAATCCGCTTCTTCTCTTTGTGAATCCGTGGAGTGTGGGAATGACACAGGACAGAAATCCGGATTTAATATTGACGGAATTCAGCAAATAACCCTTTTCATTTATTGGGTGATTTGGTATAATTACAGGTAACTGAATATAACACCTTAGGAGGGTTATCATATGGCTGAAAAGAGAACAACATATAAAATACAGGATCTTGGCGGCATTGGTGAAGTGAATATTGCAGACGAAGTAGTTGCGATCATTGCTGGTCTGGCTGCTACAGAGGTTGATGGAGTTGCTTCCATGGCCGGTAATATTACAAATGAGCTGGTAAGCAAGCTTGGGATGAAGAGTCTTTCCAAAGGCGTAAAGGTGGAAGTACTGGACGGGATCGTACGTGTAGATCTTACCCTGAATATCCAGTATGGCAAGAATATCCTGGAGACAAGCAAGACAGTCCAGGAAAAGGTTAAGTCTTCCATCGAGAATATGACCGGGCTTGAAGTGGCAGATGTGAATATCCACATTGCCAGCGTAGATATGGAGAATGAAAAAGGAAAGTAAGGCTTTCCTTTTTTATATTGCGGGAGGAAATTATGCGAAGAAGGGAACTAAGAGAACATATTTTTAAACTTCTGTTTATGACCCAGTTTAATTCCCAGGACGAGATGGGAGAGCAGGTGCAGCTTTATTTTGAGGGCCTTGCTGAAGGAGAAGAGAAGGATCTGGAGTATATCCTGGGAGAAATATAATCATGTACTGGAGCATTTGGAGGATATTGACAGACAGCTGAATGAGACAAGCCATGGATGGAAGACAAAGCGAATGAACCGTGTGGATCTTACAGCATTAAGACTGGCTGTTTATGAGATCAAGTATGACCCGGATGTTCCCACAGGGGTTGCCATTAACGAGGCAGTGGAACTGGCCAAGCGTTTTGGCGGGGAAGCCTCAGGTTCTTTTGTAAACGGTATCCTTGGTAAGCTGGCGAATGAATAATATATATTCCGTAGGACAGGTAAACAGCTATGTGCGTAATATGTTTACCCAGGATTACTTCCTTCAGAAGCTTCAGGTTAAGGGAGAAGTATCCAATTGTAAGTACCATACCAGCGGACATATCTATTTTTCCCTGAAGGATGAGACCGGCACCCTTTCCTGCGTGATGTTTGCAGGACAGAGAAAGGGTCTGGCATTCCGTATGAAGGATGGGGATCAGGTTGTGGTAGCCGGTACCATTGATGTTTATCAGCGGGATGGCAGGTATCAGATGTATGCCAGGGAGATCACCTTGGAGGGGGCTGGGGATCTGTATCGCAGATTCCTGCTTCTGAAGCAGGAACTGGAAGAGATGGGCATGTTTGCCCAGGAATACAAGCAGGAGATTCCCCGGTTTGTAAAGCGTCTTGGAGTTGTGACTGCACCTACAGGGGCTGCAGTACAGGATATCCGTAACATTTCCCTGCGGCGCAATCCATACCTGCAGATCGTTTTGTACCCGGCTCTTGTGCAGGGGGAAGGAGCTCCGGAAAGTATTGTGAAGGGGATCCAGATCCTGGACGGGCTGGATCTGGATGTGATCATTGTAGGCAGAGGCGGTGGATCCATAGAGGATCTGTGGGCCTTTAATGATGAAAGGGTTGCCAGGGCTATTTTTGAGTGTCAAACCCCTGTGATCTCAGCTGTAGGTCATGAGACGGATTTTACCATTGCTGATTTTGTGGCAGACCTGCGGGCTCCTACTCCGTCTGCTGCAGCAGAACTGGCAGTGTTTGATTATAAGAGTATTGTGGACGCAGTCGATTCCGGCAGGGAACGGCTGCATCGTGCCATGTGGGGCAAACTGCAGCTGCTTAAGAGCAGGCTGGACCAGTATCAGGTACGGATGCAGTATCTGAATCCGCAGGGAAGGCTGCGGGACAGACAGCAGTATGCAGCGGATATGGAAGAGCGGCTTTATAAAGGAATGGAGGCAAAGATCCGTGAGAAACGGAATCTTCTTGCATTATATCTGGAGAAGTATGCAGGCCTGTCGCCCCTTCGGAAACTGAATCGGGGATATTCCTATGTAACGGATATCCAGGGACATGCAGTTACCAGCATTGAAGGTATCAGAGAAAAGGACAGGCTGTTTATCGCTGTCACAGATGGAAGGGTTGAGACAGAGGTAATAGGCACAAATAAGGAGGGGCCATGGCTGAAGTAACAGAACAACAGGATGAATTGTCTGTGGAGACTGCTTTTCAGGAACTTGACAGACTGGCAGACAGGCTGGAGAATCAGGAAACATCCCTGGAGGAATCCTTTGCCCTGTATAAAAAAGGAATGGAATTATTAAAGTATTGCAGCGAGAAACTGGATACAGTAGAGAAAAAAATGCTGCAGATCAATGAGGATGGGACATTCAGTGAATTTTCAAAGTGAATTACAGGAAAAAACAAAAGAAGCAGAAGAGATAATCTGCAGATATCTGCCAAAGGAGGAAGGCTTTGCCGCCCATCTGGCAGAGGCTATGAATTACAGCGTATGCTCAGGGGGGAAAAGGCTTCGCCCCATACTTCTTGGTGAAACGTATCGATTGTTTGGCGGAAGCGGACATGTGGCAGAGCCTTTTATGGCTGCCATTGAGATGATCCACACCCATTCCCTGGTACATGATGATCTTCCTGCACTGGATAATGATGATTATCGCAGGGGACGGCTTACTACCCACAAGGTGTATGGGGAAGCTATGGGAGTTTTAAGCGGGGTCGCTCTTCTGAATTATGCATATGAGACTATGCTGAAGGCATTTGCCCTTACCGAAAGACCGCAGGCTGTGATCCGCGCTATGGAGATCATGACCCATAATACCGGCTTGCATGGGATGCTTGGGGGACAGAGTGTAGACGTGGAGAATGATGGTAAGCCTGTTTCAAGAGAAATACTTGATTATATATATGAGAATAAAACTTCTGCACTGATCCAGGCTTCTATGCTGGCAGGAGCAGTTTTGGCAGGAGCAGATGAACGAGAACTGGCAGTGATCGACCAGGCAGCAAAGAATATAGGCCTGGCTTTCCAGATCAGGGATGATATTCTGGATGTTACCAGTTCCCAGGAAGAATTGGGCAAACCGGTACACAGTGATGAGAAAAACAACAAGACTACATATGTAACACTTATGGGGATCAGCAAAGCCTCAGAGTGTGTAGCAGACTTATCCGGGGAGGCAGTCGCTCTTTTGGATAGCCTGGATCGAAAAAATGAATTCCTGGATACACTGGTAAGGGAACTGGTGGGGCGCAGGAAGTGAAAGAAGGATACGGATGTTTCTGGAAAAGATAAATAAGCCAAATGACATTCATAAGATTGCACTTGCAGATTTTCCGCAGCTGGCGGATGAAATCCGTCAGTTTCTTATTGAATCTGTAAGCAGGACCGGTGGCCATCTGGCATCAAACCTGGGAGCAGTAGAACTTACCCTTGCACTTCATAATGTGTTGGATTTCCCGGAGGATAAGCTGATCTGGGATGTGGGACATCAGGCTTATACCCACAAGATCCTTACAGGAAGAAAGGATGCCTTTGCCACCCTTCGTAAAGAAGGAGGCTTAAGCGGATTTCCCAAGAGAGCGGAAAGTGACTGTGATGCTTTTGATGCAGGACACAGCTCCAATTCCATATCTGCAGGGCTTGGCTATGTTCGGGCCAGGGATCTTTTGGGCAGGAAGAACCATGTGGTGTCTGTGATCGGAGATGGGGCACTTACCGGCGGTATGGCTTACGAGGCACTGAATAATGCAGCGGAGCTGGATACGAATTTTATTATTGTGATCAATGACAATAATATGTCCATATCAAAGAATGTTGGTGGAATGTCTACGTATTTAAGCGCTTTGCGTACAGCAGAGGCTTATACAGGAATGAAGATAGGAGTTACGAAAGCTGTCAAGAAGATCCCTAAGGTGGGGACAGCCATGGTAGATGCGGTCCGTCGTACCAAAAGCAGTATCAAACAGCTTTTTATTCCTGGAATGTTGTTTGAAAATATGGGACTTACCTATCTGGGACCTGTGGATGGCCACAATATGCGGCAGATGATGAAGCTGTTCAATGAAGCTAAAAGGGTGGAAGGGGCAGTTGTAGTACATGTGATCACAGAAAAGGGCAGAGGATACAAGCCTGCAAGTACCTATCCGGACAGGTTCCACGGTACAGGACCTTTTGATATACAGACAGGAAAAGCCCTGACTGTGAAAAAAGCACCTACCTATACAGATGTATTTGCCAAAGGAATGGTCCGGCTTGGAGAAGAAAATACAAAGCTTGCAGCTATTACGGCAGCTATGCCGGAGGGAACCGGACTGAAAGCATTTCAGCAGGCGTTTCCTGACCGCTTTTTTGATGTAGGGATCGCAGAAGAGCATGCAGTTACTTTTGCAGCAGGATTGGCCCTTGGCGGGATCATTCCTGTGGTGGCGGTGTATTCTTCTTTCCTTCAAAGAGCAGTGGATCAGATCCTTCATGATGTGTGTATGCAGAAGCTTCATGTAATATTTGCCATTGACCGGGCAGGGCTGGTAGGCGCAGATGGAGAGACCCATCAGGGGAATTTTGATCTTTCTTATCTGAGTATGATGCCAGGGATGACAGTAATGGCACCAAAAAATGACTGGGAGCTGGAAGCTATGCTGGAAGCAGCAGTGAATGGAGACGGACCCTATGCCATCCGTTATCCCAAAGGAACAGCATGTACAGAGTTTCAGCAGTTCCAGGCACCGATCCTCCGTGGAAAGGCAGAGATTCTTTCCAAAGGAAAAAAGGCAGCTATACTGGCAGTTGGCAGCATGGTGTCTGTTTGTCAGGATGCAGTAAAGCTTCTGAAAGAACAGGGAATAGAGCCCACATTTGTAAATGCCAGGTTTGTAAAGCCTTTGGATACAGCCTTATTGGATGAACTGGCAGAAGACCATCAGCTGTTTGTAACCGTAGAAGAAAATGTAAAAAGCGGAGGCTTTGGAGAGCATGTATGTGCCTATATGGAAGCATGCCATCCGGGACGCAGGGTGATACCCATTGCTATCTGGGACAGATTTGTGCCTCATGGCAGTATTGACAGCCTTCGGTGCAAGGTCGGACTTTCTGCAGCAGAGATCGCACAGACAGTAGAAACGGGGATTTCATAATATGAAAAAAAGACTGGATATTTTATTGGTAGAGCATGGACTTGCTTCTTCCAGAGAGAAAGCAAAAGCATATATTATGTCCGGAGATGTGTATGTAGATGGACAAAAAGAAGATAAAGCCGGATCCATGTTCGGAGAAGGCGCAAAGATCGAGATGCGTGGAAATACATTACCATATGTAAGCAGAGGTGGTTTGAAGCTGGAAAAGGCAATGAAGAATTTTGACCTTCACCTGGACGGAAAGGTATGTATGGATGTTGGCGCATCCACAGGAGGTTTTACAGACTGTATGCTTCAAAACGGGGCTGTCCGTGTATTTTCCATTGACGTAGGATATGGTCAGCTGGATTGGAAGCTTCGCAATGATCCAAGAGTGGTCTGCATGGAAAAAACCAATATTCGTTATGTGGTTCCGGAGGATCTGGGAGAGGCTGCTGATTTTTCTTCGATTGATGTGTCCTTTATTTCATTGACAAAGGTACTGCCGCCAGTACGGCAGCTTCTGAAAGAAGATGGAGAGATCGTATGTCTGATCAAGCCTCAGTTTGAGGCAGGCAGAGAAAAGGTAGGCAAAAAAGGAGTTGTCCGTGATCCGCAGGTCCACAGAGAAGTGATCGAAAAGGTTCGTGATTTTGCCATGGGGATTGGTTTGGAACCATGCCATCTGTCCTTTTCACCGATCAAGGGACCGGAGGGAAATATAGAATATCTGCTTCATCTGCAAAAGCGTCCGGAAGGAGCCCTGGTCACAGATCAGCTGCAGACCACGGTAGAGTCTGTAGTAGAAGAAGCTCATGGTATGCTGGACAGGAAATAGGTGGATCAAATGGATAAGTTTTATGTGATCACAAACAGTGAAAAAGATCAGGATCAGTCTTTTACAGACATGATCGTGTCCTATCTGAAAAGTCATGGAAAGGCCTGTCAGGTGCAGATGGCAAAGCGGAAGCAGGATGGTCCCTATCATTATACGGATCCGGAGAAGATCCCTGAGGATACCCAGTGTGTGATCGTGCTGGGAGGAGACGGTACTTTGCTTCAGGCTGCAAGGGATGTGGTCCATTGCAGGATTCCACTTCTTGGGATCAATCTGGGAACGCTTGGGTTCCTGGCAGAGGTGGACAGGCAGTCTGTGTATCAGGCTCTTGACAAGCTGATGCGTGGAGACTATGAGGTAGAAGAACGGATGATGCTGTCCGGTACTGTATACAGAGGCAATCAGGTGATCGGCAGTGATCTGGCACTGAATGATATTGTGATCGGCAGGGAAGGGCCTTTAAGGGTTGTACGTTTCAAGAATTTCGTAAATAATGAATATCTGAATTCCTACAATGCGGATGGTATCATATTGTCCACACCTACCGGGTCTACAGGATACAGCCTGTCTGTAGGCGGCCCTATTGTATCGCCAAGCGGCACCATGATCATCATGACGCCCATTGCCCCACACACACTTAATTCAAGAAGCATTGTATTTCCGGCAGATGATGTGATCACTGTGGAAGTTGGGAAGGGCAGGCATGGAGGATCAGGAAAAGGCAGTTGCCGCTTTTGACGGTGATGCGGTGATCCATTTAGTTACTGGTGACCGGATCGTGATCCGCAGGGCAGAGGAAAAGACAAAGATCCTGAAACTGAATCATTTAAGCTTTGTGGACAGTAATCCGTCAGAAGATGCGGGACAGTTAAGTACTAAAGATGATTTTGGCCTTGCAACAGTAGGGGATTGAATAGTTACGAAAATAGTTGGAAAGGATACAGCATCTGGATCAGGGAGGATGAAAAGTGAAATTAGCAAGACATGAAAAAATTATCGAATTGATCCGGCAATATGATATAGATACTCAGGAAGAACTGGCTGCCAGGCTGAATCAGGCAGGCTTTAAAGTGACGCAGGCTACGGTATCCAGAGATATACGGGCATTGAAGCTTACAAAGGTAACGGTAAAGGATGGTAAATCCCGTTATGCGATCCTGGATCATGGTTCTTCGGAGCTTGGAGATAAGTATTCCAGAGTGCTGAAAGATGCAGTGCTCTCCATGGACACAGGACAGAATCTGGTAGTGGTAAAGACAGTTACCGGTATGGCCATGGCTGTGGCTACAGCACTGGATGCATTGAAATGGCCGGAGATCCTTGGGTGTATAGCAGGAGATGATACTATTATGTGTGTCTGCAAGACATCTGAGCAGGCAGTAAGTGTGGTAAAGAAGCTGAATGAGATTGCAGGAAGCTAAGACAGCATTTTTGCACAAAATAAGGAGGTGGCTTTTGTGCTGGTTCATCTGCACGTAAAAAACCTTGCACTGATCGAAGAAATAGAAGTGGAATTTGGCCCTGGACTGAATATTCTTACTGGTGAGACGGGCGCCGGAAAATCCATTCTTTTAGGCTCCATACAGCTGATCCTGGGAGGCAAGACTTCCAGGGGGATGATTCGTGAGAATGCATCCTACGGCCTGGTGGAGCTTTTATTCCAGGTTGAAAATACAAAAGCAAAACAGGCGTTGGAATCTATGGATATTTATCCTCAGGATGGGCAGGTGCTTCTGTCAAGGAAGATCATGGAAGGCCGGAGCATCAGCAAGATTAATGGGGAAGCTTGTACAGTATCCCAGATGAAGGCAGCAGCAGCCTGCCTGATCGATATTCATGGCCAGCATGAGCACCAGTCTCTCCTGTACCCGGATAAACAGCTGGAGATCCTGGATGTCTATGGAAAAGAAAAAATACAGCCGGTAAAAGAAAAAGTAGAAAAGGCTTATAAGGAATATCGCAAATGCGAGAAAGAGCTTCAGGCTTTTAACATGGATGAGGAACAGAGAAACCGGGAGACTGCTTTTCTTGAATTTGAAGTCCAGGAAATCGAAAAGGCTGCCCTTAAGGAAGGAGAAGACGAGGAACTGGAAAAGACCTACCGTAAACTGTCCAATGGACGAAAGATCGTGGATGCCCTGCAGGCTGTGAGAGGCTTTACCGGATATGAGGGAAGCAGTGCAGGAGATCTGGTAGGAGAAGCACTCAGGGAATTGTCCAGAGTCTCAGAATATGATGAAGAACTGGCAGGACTGGAAAGTTCTCTGGGAGAAGTAGATAGTCTGCTGAACGATTTTAACCGGGAACTGTCTTCCTATATGGAGGATATGGTTTTTGACCAGGAGACCTTTGATCAGACAGAACGCAGACTGGATCAGATCAATGGGCTGAAAGCAAAATATGGTCAAAGCATAGGGAAAATCCTGGAATATCAGAAGCAGCAAATGGAAAAACTGGAAAAAATA
>NZ_JAYFUY010000057.1:0-17248 GCF_059933065.1 Blautia sp. HA3515
CTCATTGTCCAGTTCCATGGTGATGGCCATCTTGCCGTCTTCCAGATGCTTCTTGATCTTCTGAAGGAAATCCAGCTCCTTTGCAGCTTCTTTATCCATACGTGCTGTCTTTGTAACCTTTGCGATCCTGCGCTCCAGGATCTCCAGATCAGAGAAGATCAGCTCCAGGTTGATGGTCTCAATGTCACGAAGCGGATCAATACTTCCATCTACGTGGATCACATTAGGATCTTCAAAGCAGCGTACCACATGTACGATGGCATCTACTTCACGGATATTGGCCAGGAACTGGTTGCCAAGGCCCTCTCCTTTGGATGCTCCCTTTACAAGGCCTGCGATATCCACAAATTCGATCACTGCAGGTGTTACCTTCTTGGAATGATAAAAATCTCCTAAAAGCTTCAATCTTTCATCCGGCACTGTTACAACTCCCACATTGGGGTCAATGGTACAGAATGGGTAGTTAGCAGATTCTGCCCCTGCTTTTGTCAGGGAATTAAACAATGTACTTTTGCCTACATTGGGCAGGCCTACGATTCCTAATTTCATTTTATCTTATTTCTCCTTATTTTTAGGGGCGTTTAACATTTATTCACGCCATTTTTATGCCATTATAACACAAAACCCGAAAATATCCTATATTATTTAATCTGCTTTCCACCCATCATCTAAATAACATTTATAATGCATGCTATTGTCATATATTATTCTGGGATATGATTTTAGTCCAAAAGCAATAATTATTTTATTCACATAACAAATTCCAATATTAGAGTTGATATAAACAAACTCTTTCCCAGATTTGTTTATTTCCACCCTTCCTCTTGGATAGTAATTGTATGGAGCTGTAGAATAAGAAATTTCCCTCCACAAATATTTATGAACATATGTATCTCCCGATTTTGCAACTGAATTTAAATATTTACCTTTTTCAAAAGGAATCGCCAACAGTTCATCACCTATAAGCCAAAATATTCCTTTGGTTGGTTTCATTATCTCCCCCATAATATATTTCTCAATTAAATTATAATGTCCTTCATACTGTTCTGTGCATAAAAACATTCCAGATATTTTTTCATTGTTTTACATTCCTCCAAAGAGCATTCAGTAAGGTAGTGATAATTTCCTGTCATCATCAAATTTTTCATTTAATGAAATGCTATTTTTCTGATATATCCAAAAAGATTTACCACATATCAGTATTCATATTAATGACACTCATTGACAGGTTAAAATTTTATGGGTTTATTTATGCCATTCATAAAATGCTTCTCCGGTTTCCAAACAGTAAGCACATAAACAATATCCTGTTACACATCCACAATCTATATCTATCAAATTATTCCTGCAATATATTTTTCCCGGAATTGCATCCGGAATTATGAACGTAGGTGTATGTCCTATAATATAAACAGTTTCCTGCGTCCAATCCTTCGTAAAATTAGGACGACCAAATAATATTTCTTCGGCCAAATAATTTAAATCTTTCTTTGCATCAAAATCGTGTGGCAAAGAATGAATCAAAACAATTTTCCTTCGATTCAAATACACAACTTCATATAATGGTATCTCTCCCAAATATTCCAGATAAAAATCCTGCTCTTCTCGTGAAAGATTTTTGAATTCATTTATTGTTGTATTCCCACCATCTCCCATCCATAAACTGTACTTCCTCAAAAAATCTCCAGTAAGAACAGAAGTAATATTATCTTCTTTGATATCCTGCATCAGTCTAGGTAATACACTCATCATGATAAACTCATGATTTCCTGCAACTGGATATATATTAGAATTGGAAGCCATTATTTTCAGCACGCCCATAGGATCCGGACCACGATCAACCATATCTCCTATAACATATAGCGTATCATTTATAGAAAAGTTAATTTTCTTAAGAAGAGCCTCAAATTCTCTACAGCATCCATGTATATCTGATATCACATAATTCATATTATTTTTCACCTATACAGTTTCTTGCCGACATTATCTTTAATAAAACAAATCCATATTCTTTATCAGTAAAAAGCTTGCCTGATTTGATCACTTCATCTCCGTAGACACATCCTCCTCCATTCCATTTTTCATTTGATCAGCCAGACTTTCCGCACTTACTCTCCAATAAGATGGATGGTTTATATGAACAAAACAAAACTTTTCATTCTTTAATTTTCCTTCAGATACTAAACATTTTGTCAACTTATCAAAATAAGCTTTTCCTCCACAAACAAATATTTTCACCCGTTTTTGTGAACCTGCCAGAAGTTCTATTTCTTTTAAAATATACTCACGGTAACGCTCAGCATAATTCAACACTGCACTTTCATCTGAATGATTAGTGCAACTATTTCCACCACGCTTATTCACATTCATAAAAGCAGCATATTCCAGAAAATTATCTTTTACTTTCTGAGAATCTTTCGATAGTTTCAAATATAAAGCTAACGCTTTTGGCAATTTATTAGAAATACCACTTCTAGATTTATTCTCTTTCCATTCTGAAATCCAAGGATTAACGTTTCCCTTATCTAAATATTCCTGATTAAATATTGGATAGCTGTGGCAGTCCATGCTCTTTTTAGCAGAATCATTTGCCTCTTTAAAAAGAAAAATATATTCATATCCATCTTTCGGCATTTTAAACCCTGACATGCAGCCATCCATATTAAATGCGTTTTTTAACACATTTTTCCATCGTTCTTTACTCTCTGCAGAATATGCTAATGAAGAATCTTCTTGAGCTAAAAGTTCTATAAAATGTGAAGAAATGCCAGCATCTCTGAGCGTACGTTTTAATTTTTTTTCCTGCTTCTTATCAAGTTCTACATTTTCCAAATTTTTATCTACATCTTCTTTTTGTTTTTCCTGCCAGATGGAAAATAATTCTTTCAGTTCTGTACATCTTTCAGTGCAGGTTTCGCATACTCCATATGCTGAATTCTCCTTCTTCAACTCCATAACAATCTCAAATAGTATAACTGCAGCAGTTTACATCTGCTGCAGTTATATGCATTTCTAACCATACTCAATGCCTCACCAGAATTCCAATGAGAGTTTTTTGCAAAGCAATTTGATATTATTCACAGAACACATTGAACATTGATAAATAAAATATAAAGCAATAACAAAATAAAGCCTAACGCTGAACATTTGTTCCTAAAAATTTTGTTTTTACTTTTTTGCCCTACATGGATTATTTCAATATATCTTTATCAACTCAATTAAATATCCACCTCAAACTCCACCAGCTGATTATACTTATCCAAAGCAAGTTGCATTTTTATAATCTTAGCAGATACTCTTTCATACTCCTGTTTGATCAATTCCAGATCATACAATTGATGTATTTATATTCTACAATATTGTTTTTGGAATAGTACATAGATGTTTCTCGAGTCTTAGGCAATTCCTTTCTCATCTGATCCAGAATCACTTTACGATTATTAAGCTGTGCCATACTGATCAAGATCATATCCACACTCATCTTACTATCTTCCACTGTAATCTGTGCCATCGCATTATTAAGATTGACAGCATGTTTTATTGTACATATTTTTTTATCAATTTCCGCAATAGTATCTGCAACCATTTTATAATCATATTCCGGAATAACAGGTTCTTCTCCATCAGCTGCTATATAGGTACAAGACGAAGCCTCTTTATTCATCCAAAACTGTTTATCCTCATCAAGACTTTTGAGTAACTTGTTGGCATATGCTGAAGTCATTTTTTTCATGTTATTTTCACCCTTCCATTACATACAGTTTGCTTTATATTCATACAATCGTAATGATATCACACACATGCCCTACGCAAAACGCAGGACCTAAAAATTAAATTATCAAAATAGCAACAACTCTCTGAGAATCGCTATATTTAACCCCCAACTTAGTCTCTTGTCATTAACATCAGCAAATTACCCCGGGAAAAGGTGATCCTCGCCTCCTGTTCCTTAATCTCATTGCTTACTGTAAGCCCGCTTTGGGCAAACCGCAGGTGATGATCATGCAGCGGATATTTAAAGCCTTCCAGAGTAAGCCCTGTCACATCTCCTCCTACAGAGAAAAAAGACACATACTTCCCATACTGCCTGTCTTTGTGAAGAACTGTGCCATTATCCACAAGGGTGATAAAGTTATTCACATCCGCCAGCCGGATATCCACGCCCCGTTCTTTGCCTGACAGAAGCAGCCCCAGATTGGCCATCACATGATCCAGCCTGGTACCTGTCCCTCCAAGGATCAGAATGTCCTTTGCTCCCTGAGAAATAGCCAAATTCACAGCTGACTGTGTATCAGAATCATCTTTTTCAGGCTTTAACCTGCGGATAGAAGTCTGTGGCAGTTTTTCCATGTATGCCTTTCCCTCCGGGGAAAGGCTGTCAAAATCTCCTACCACCAGATCCGGTGTTATGCCTGCTGTTATGAAAAATTCCAGGCCTTTATCTGCTGCGATCAGCTGCAACTCTTTACTGTCTTTACTGTGGGAAGTGCTTTTCTGTGCTGATGTTTTTCTGTTTGTTTCTTTTTTCAGCTTTTTTAAAAAATCGAGGGCAAAATCGACCTGGATATTGCCCCCGCTAACTACTACTGTATCAATCATATGCTTCCTTATTCCAGTGTATCTGCTATTTCATGGATCTTATTCTGGATATGCCTTACATTCTTTGCAATGTCGTCCTTGAACACCCAGGAACCGGCCACAAAAAGATTAGCTCCGGCCTTCATTACAGTCGCAAGGGTATCCTCATTGATTCCTCCGTCTACCTGAATATCCACATCCAGTCCTTCATGGTCGATCAGTTCCCTAAGCTCCTGGATCTTCTCTGTACACTCATCTATATACTTCTGTCCCCCAAAACCTGGCTGAACAGTCATAACAAGTACCATGTCAACATCCTCAAGCATATGGCTGATATCATTTACCGGAGTAGCCGGTTTGATAGATATGCCTGCCTTTACGCCTGCATCATGGATTAATTCAATGGTACGTTCCAAATCCTCACATGCCTCCGCATGTACAGTAATGGAATCAGCACCACAGTCTACAAAATCCTGAATATAACGACCCGGCTCTGTAACCATCAGATGCACATCAAAGAACATACCGGATTCCTTGCGGATAGATTTGATCACCGGCATTCCAAAGGAAATACTTGGCACAAAATCGCCGTCCATAACATCAATATGAAGCCATTTTACTCCCTCGTTTTCCAAGATTTTAATCTGTTCGCCCAGGCGGTTAAAATCCGCAGATAAAATAGACGGACACAACTGATACATAGTTTTAATAATCCTCCTTATATTCCGCTTAATATTTATATTTTTTTAGTATTTACACTTATCTTTGTATTTCGTTTAATATTTACGCTTGTCTTTTAATTCCTGATATAATACCAGATAATCCTCATACCGCTGCTTACTGATCTTATGATCCTCCAATGCCTGCTTAACCTGGCAGTCCGGCTCATGGATATGTCGGCATCCCTGAAAACGGCATTGCTGTGCATACCTGGTAAATTCCTGGGAAATAATCCTTCAGCTGATCTTCTTCCATATCGGTCAGGTATAAAGAAGAAAATCCAGGCGTATCCACCAGGAAGGTATCCTTTCCTACAGGGATCACCTGGGAATGTCGGGTAGTATGACGTCCCCGTTTCAGCTTGCGGCTGATCTCGCCAGTCTCCATACAAATCTCATCCTGAAGCCTGTTAGTCAGTGAAGACTTTCCAACTCCTGACGGCCCGGCCACAACAGTGGTCTTATCCTGCAGTACCTTACGGATCTGATCTACTCCGATACCATCTTTGATACTGGCAGGAATCACCTGATATCCACAATCCTCATAAATTCTGCACAGTCTTTGCTGTTCTTCTGGTTCTGCAAGATCTCCTTTGTTAAAACAGATTACAGAAGGAACATCCTGCTGCTCCATCATGATCAGAAATCTGTCAAGAAGAAGAAAATTGGGCTTAGGGCTTTCCATGGCAAATATCACCATTGCCTGATCCACATTGGCTACCGCCGGACGGATCAGCGAATTCTTCCTTGGAAGAATCGCTGTTATATTTCCGGTCTTTTCCTTATGATCCAGAATACTGATCTGTACATCATCCCCTACCAGGGGCTTCTGATTATCTTTACGGAAAATTCCTTTAGCCTTGCACTCATAGGTTTCTCCGTCTTCTGCATAAATATAGTAAAAGCCTGCAATTCCTTTTATGATCTTTCCCTGCATGGATTATTCAGCCTTTTCAAAAGTGATAGGATAATGTCCCAGTTCCTGATAGCTTCCGTCCACTTCCTCTGACAGATAAAGCGTACCTTCGCTCACACCAGGTGCACCTGTAATATCCAGCTGATATGGGAAAGTGATCTTCTGTCCCTCTACGATCACGGAAGCAGTAGGTACTCCTCCTACCTCCTGTACAAGTTCCAAACGGACAGAACCGCCATTATAACCAGTAGGGGTATTCAGTCTCTGTGTACATTTCCATACTTCTCCTGCAGCTGCCGCCTGGCTGGCTGTATCATTGCTTGATGATGCAGTGTCTGATGTACTGTTATCTGCAGAAGCTACACTGTCTGTAGATGTATCTGCCTGTGCGCCAGGCTCCTGGTCACCTGTACTGATGGTAATAGTCATTGGCTGATCCGGATCTGCTGCCTCACCGCCAACCGGATCCTGAGAAATAACTTCCCCGGCTGCCACATCTGTGCTCTTCTGCTCATTTATTGTGATATTGATAAACTTACCAAGAGTTGTAAGTGCATCATTCTTCTGCATGCCCACTACATACGGAACTTCTGCACTGTCACCGAAATCCAGTCCACGGCTTACATACAATGTCACACTGTCACCGGACTTGGCATCTGTGCCTGAAGAAGGCTCTGTATACATGGAGTATCCAGGATCTACCTGCGGATAGCTTCCTGTGTCATCTGCTTCACTATATACCTTCTGTACCTGCACTACCAGTCCCAGATCCTCCAGCTGCTGCTGTGCATCAATCCCTGTAGTACCGGATACATCCGGGATACTTACATCCTGTGTTCCCTTGCTGATATAATATTTAATCGTTGTATTCTGGTCTACCATTGTTCCAGGATCCAGATCCTGTGAAGAGATCCGTCCCTTTTCCTGTGTAGACGCTTCTTCTCCCATAGATTGAAGGCCAAGATGCAGATCAGAAACAAGAGTCTTCGCCTCATCTTCTGTCTTGCCTTTCAGATCCGGAACTGCTACCTGCCCCTCATCTGCCGGTGCTTCCGTAACCTGTACTTCCTGCTGCTGGTCTGTATTGTCGCTGCCGCCAATAAGCCCTGCTGCACGGCCAATGAAAATGATCAGAACTACAAGAAGGGCTGCGCCAAAGATCAGTGCCAGGATCGTAATGATCAGTCCGCTGTTTCTCTGTTTCTTCCTTCTTCGTGCCCTTTCGCGCTCCCGCTCCCTTTCTCTCTCCCGCTCCCTGCGGCTTACCGGTTCATCCGGCTCATCATAATCTGTTTCATTGATCTCTTTTTCCAGTTCTTCAATATCTGTCTTCTGCTTTGGTGTATGCTTGATCTCACCCAGCTCTTTGTCAGAAATCACAACGGTTTTGGCATCATTATCCACAGATGTAAGCTTCACAAAGTCCCCCTGTGGATCGATAAGGGAATGCTTCAGGTCTGCGATCACATCTTCCATTTTCTGGTAACGGCGGTCTACACTCTTCTGTGTGCATTTAAAGATGATCTGCTCCAGGCTGTAAGGAAGATCCGGTGTATATACACTGGGCGGAACCATTTCCTCCTGAAGATGCTTGATAGCAATGGCAACTGTAGTGTCCCCGTCAAACGGAACCCTGCCTGTAACCATTTCATACAGGGTAATACCAAGTGAATAAATATCACTTTTCTCATCACTGTATCCACCACGTACCTGCTCAGGAGAGCTGTAATGTACAGACCCCATCACATTGGAACTGATGGTATTGGATGATGCAGCCCGTGCAATACCGAAATCCGTAACCTTTACCTTTCCGTCTGTGGAAATCATAATATTCTGAGGCTTAACATCCCTGTGCACAACACCATGGCTGTGTGCTGCCTCCAGTCCCATGGATACCTGAATAGCAATACTGGTAGCTTCCTTTACGGAAAGCTTGCCTTTCTTGGAAATATACTCTTTCAGAGTGATTCCCTCGATCAGTTCCATGACAATATAATATATCCCATCGTCTTCCCCAACATCAAATACATTTACAATGTTAGGATGTGTAAGCCCTGCTGCTGCCTGGGCTTCACTTCTGAACTTTTTAACAAAGGTTGCATCTTCACGGAATTCCGGTTTCAGAACCTTCACTCCCACATAGCGGTTCAGCTTATGATCCTTTGCCTTATAGACATCCGCCATTCCGCCGGTACCGATTTTTCCTACTATCTCATAGCGTTCTGCTATAATCATACCTGTCTTTAACATGTTTCCACCTCATTCGTGAATGGTTCTATCAATATAACTGCAATATTATCCTTGCCGCCATTCTGGTTTGCTTCCCGTATCAGTGTATCCCCTTTCCAGGTAATATCCTTATCCGGGTTTGTTATGATCTCTTCCATCTTACGATCTTCAACCATATTGCTCAGACCATCGGAACACATCAGAATCGTGTTCCCCGGCTCCAGCTTCAGGTCAAAAAAATCAACATCTACAGTCTTTTCTGCACCAAGCGCCCTTGTGATAATATTCTTATCCGGATGGTTGCGTGCCTCTTCTGCATTGATCTCTCCAAGCCTTACCATCTCCTGTACAAGGGAATGGTCTCTTGTCACCTGACGAATCTGTCCCTGTACAACGTAAAGTCTGCTGTCTCCTACATTTGCCACATAAGCATAATTCCCTACAATGGTGGCAACTACCATGGTAGTCCCCATCCCACGAAGTCCTTCATCTCTCTGCGCCTGATCAATAATTTCTGTATTGGCAGCTTCAATCGCATGACGGATCACCTTAATGGGATTAAAATCCGCATCTGCCTGAATCTGGGACACCAGAGTCTGTACTGCATGTGCAGATGCATAATCTCCTGCATTGTGTCCGCCCATGCCATCGGCAACAGCAAAAAGATTAGGGAGATTTCCGACCGGCTCCTGGGAAACAAACACATAGTCCTGGTTCATCTTCCGCTTCTGCCCAACATCAGTCGCTGAATATATCCTCATTCTACTTCTCGCTTTCTGTTTTCTCCATATAGCTTTTTCTTAATTGCCCACAGGCACCGTCAATATCGCTGCCCATTTCCCTTCTAATAGTAACATTAATTCCATATTTTTCAAGTTTTATTTTGAAATTCTCCACTGCCTGGTGGGTGGAACGCCGATAAGAACGTTCCTTAACCGGATTAACAGGAATCAGATTTACATGGCAGTTCATGTCCTTGATCCTGCCTGCCAGCTGAGCTGCATCTTCATCCCCGTCGTTCACTCCGGCAACCAGACTGTACTCAAAGGTGATCCTTCGGCCTGTTTTTTCAAAATAATTCCTGCATGCATCTAATACCTGTTCCATAGTATAGCGTTGGGCTATAGGCATTAGTTCCTGTCTTTTTTCATCATTCGGTGCATGAAGTGACAGGGCAAGAGTCATCTGCAGCTTTTCTTCTGCCAATTCATACATTCTGGGAACAATCCCACATGTGGAAACAGTAAGATTCCTCTGGCTGATATGAAGTCCACCTTCTTCTGTAAGAATATGGATAAATCTAAGAAGATTCTCATAATTATCCAGTGGTTCTCCAGTTCCCATCACTACCACATTGGAAACCCGCTCTCCTGTCACTGTCTGAATCCGGTAAATCTGGTCCAGCATCTCTGAAGGCAGAAGATTTCTGGTCCAGCCTCCTATGGTAGAAGCACAGAACCTGCACCCCATTTTGCAGCCCACCTGGGAGCTGATGCATACTGAATTGCCATGCTTGTACTTCATCAACACGCTCTCGATCACATTACCATCGGACAGTCTGAAAAGATATTTCCTGGTACCATCAATGGCCGAAATCTGCTGATCTACCATTTCCAAAACGGTTATGGGATAATCAGACAATTTTGCCTTCAGGCTTTCAGGCAGATTTCCGGCCTCATCCCAGGACGTGATCAGATGCTCATGCAACCAGCTGTAGATCTGCTTGGCCCGAAAAGGCTTCTCCTTTAGCTGCACCATCAGATCCTTTAACTCCTCTATGCTCATCGACTTAATGTCTGTCATACTCTTTTTCCTTTATTTTCTTCTGAATTTTGCAATAAAGAATCCATCTGTCTTATGTACTCCCGGTAAAAGCTGAAGATATCCAAGTGCTGTTGTCTCGGAATGCAGCTCCTTTGGCAGGCATGGATCCAGACTTTCCAGTTTAAACGGATAGTTTTGCAAAAACCACATCATATTTTCTTCATTTTCTTCTTTTGCAATGGTACAGGTACTAAAGATCAAAGTACCTCTGGGCTTCACATAATTAGCTGCCCGATCAAGGATGGTTCGTTGAAGGATCACGATCTCCTCCTGTTTCTGCGGTGTTACACGATATTTGATATCCGGCTTCTTCCCGATCACTCCATATCCTGAGCAGGGAACATCGGCAAGCACAATATCTGCAAGCAGCTCAGATTCCTGGTCGAAAATCGTAGCATCCTGCACCTTTGCCTGTACATTAATAGAATTGGTGCGTCGGATATTTTCTTCGATCAAATTCACCTTGTACTGACTCACATCCCTGGCATCAACAGTGCCAAAGCCTTCCATCTTATCTCCTACATGCAGGCTTTTTCCACCTGGTGCAGCACATACGTCAATCACATAATCCCCTTTTTGCGGATCAGCGGCCTCTGCAACCAGCATGGAACTTACATCCTGTACCAGGATCTTCCCGTTAATAAATGCATCCAGTGCCAGGATATGGTCAAACCCTGAGATATGGCAGGCATAAGGCAGGTAGGGGGCAGGTTCTACCTTCTACTCCCTGATCAGTCAGGCTTTTCACAATAGCCTCCTGAGAATTCAAATATGTACGGCAGCGTACAGTCAAAGGCTTTTCTTCAAGAAAATCTTTAAGGATCTTCTCTGTGGTCTCCTCACCATAAGCCTCCAGCCAGCGTTCAACCAGCTGTTCTGGCATGGAATATTCAACAGACAGGCTTCTTACCAGATTCTCTTCCCTGGAAGGGAATCTCACCTGATCCATCTCTCTTGCAATGGTACGAAGCACTCCATTCACAAAAGGCTTCAAATTATAAAAGCCTTTTCTCTGGGTCAGCTTTACTGCTTCGTTGCATACTGCACTATCCGGAACACTGTCCATATACCGCAGCTGATATACGGCGCTGCGAAGGATTTCCCGGATAGGCGGTTTCATTTTGTCTACTGTTACTTTTGAAAAAGAATCCAGAATATAATCAATCTGGATCCTGTATTCCAAAGTTCCCTCGCAAACTCTTGTGATAAAGGCCCGCTCCTGTCTTGGCAGAAACTGATATTTGGAAAGGGCGCTGCGGATAGCAATATGACTGTGCTCTCCTTCCTCGATCTGAAGCAGGATCTCCAGGATCATCTCTCTTGGGTTAATTCCATTAGTCACGATCTCTACCTCCGGCAAGAATAATCAATCTTAACAGCTGGAGAATGGATGAAGCCAACGCTGCCACATAAGTCAAAGCCGCTGCTGTCAGTACCCTTCTGGCCCCCGAGATTCTCTTCTGTGCTCAAAATCCCTGTGCTTTCCAACAGCCTGAGAGCCCTGGAGGATGCATTAAACTCTACAGGCAGAGTCACAAGCTGAAACAAAACTGCCAGTGAAAAAAGGACAATCCCCAGCATCAGCAGGGAACGCATGGAAAAAATCAGTCCTGCCAGGAAAATCGGCCATGAAAGACTGGAACCTAGGTTTGCCACCGGAACAATCGCTGAACGGATATTCAGTGGTGCATAATTCACTGCATGCTGAATCGCATGCCCACATTCATGAGCAGCCACACATACAGATGCCACAGATGTCTGTCCATACACATCCTGTGATAAAGATACTGTCTTAGTCCTTGGATCATAATGATCTGTCAGACTGCCCTGGACAGGTACGATCTTCACATCATAAATCCCGGCTGCAGCCAGGATCCGCTCTGCAGTCTGTGCACCAGTCAGGCCGGAATCACTTCTCACACGACGATATTTTGAAAAAGTGCTTTTCATCCTCGTAGAAGCGATCAGCGAGATCACAAGTCCAATTATCAGTAAAATATACGTAGGGTCAAAATAAAATCCATAAGGATATCCGTACATAAGCCTTCAGCTCCTCTCATCAAGCACATCTGCTTTAACCTAACAGGGTTCCCTTTTCTATTTTATAGCCTCGAAGGAATGAAGCTGTATCCATCCGTTTCTTTCCTTCCAGCTGCACTTCTGTAAGTACCAGTGTACCTTCTCCACAGGCCACGAAAATACCGCCTTCCTGTGCCTGAAGTACAGTTCCCGGTGCTGCTCCCTGATTGTCATCTTCTGTTTTGCATTTCCAGATTTTTAATGTTTTTCCGTTCACAAAGGTATAAGCACTGGGCCATGGATTTAACCCACGTACCAGCCTTTCCAGCTCTGCTGCAGATTTGTGAAAATCGATTCTCCCCATTTGTTTGGTGATCATCCCGGCATAAGGGGTGGGGACTTTCTTCCGGCTGTTTCTCATAGACAGCTGTTCCATCCAGAATATGCGGCACAGTTCTGAGCAAAAGATCTGCTCCCGCATCTGCCAGCTTATCAAAAAGGCTTCCCCCTGTATCCTCATCTGTAATAGGAACCACCACCTTTGCGATCATATCTCCTGTGTCCAATCCGGCTTCCATACGCATAATGGTAACACCAGACTCTTTCTCACCGTCAATAATTGCCTGCTGAATCGGTGCTGCTCCTCTGTATTTTGGAAGAAGGGAGGCATGAATATTAATACATCCATATTTGGGCAGATCCAGGATACTCTTGGGAATGATCTGCCCGAAAGCAGCCACTACGATCATATCCGGTGCGATCTGCTGGAGAAGTTCTACAAAACTCTGTTCCCTTACCTTTACTGGCTGATATACTGTCAGTCCATGCTTTAATGCTTCTTCTTTTACAGGTGTAGGAACCAGGTTCTTGCTTCTTCCTTTAGCCTTATCCGGCTGTGTTACTACTGCTGCCACTTCATATCCGGCTTCTGCAAGTGCCCGTAAAGGCTTTACTGCAAAATCCGGAGTTCCCATATAAACAATCTTCATATCAATCCTCATCCTCATCATAAGTTGTACGGTGAAGTTCTCCTTCTACCAAACGGGTATACATCAGTCCATCCAGATGGTCGAGCTCATGGCAAAATGCTCTGGCAAGAAGTCCTTCCCCTTCATATTCTATCTCATTCAGTTCTTCGTCCTGGGCTTTCACTTTCACATATTCTGGTCTTGTGACCTGACCAGCCATACCAGGTACACTTAAGCAGCCCTCATCACCAGTCTGCTCACCGGATGCTTCAACAATCTCCGGGTTGATCAGCACGATAGGCCCCTCTCCTACATCGATTACCACGATCCTTTTCAGGATACCCACCTGAGGTGCTGCCAGACCAACTCCCTGTGCATCATACATTGTGTCCAGCATATCCTCAATAAGCTCCAGGATCCTTGGTGTGATCTTGTCTACAGGTCTGCATTTCTTTGTTAAAACAGAATCTCCCTCTATTCTGATTGTTCTAAGTGCCATTACTATTCTTCCTTTCCTGCTGATTATTATATCCCGGATCATTCCGGTTATGAAAAATCAAATTGTATATATATTTTTCCGGAAACCTGAATTAATCTCCATGTACCGTTCCAGTTTTTCCCGAAGTGCGATCAGTACCCTGCTGTCCTGATGCTTCAAATAAATCACCTTTTTGTACATATCTTTGACTTTTCCCACAGATTGGGGGGCTGGTCCGATCATGTGAAGCTTTGCATCCGTACAGATTCTACGTATAAAAAGTGCCGTATAATGCATGGCCTGGTTAAGTAATTCTTCCTGTTCACATGCGCCTAGCACTGCCATCATATGAGCTGCCGGCGGATAATCCAAAAGCATCCTGTAACCCATTTCTTCCTGATAAAAAGCAGGATAATCCTGAACAGCTGCTGCCTGTATACTGTAGTGGTCCGGATTGTAGGTCTGGATCAGTGCAGTTCCTGGCTGAAGTCCTCTGCCGGAACGACCAACTGCCTGTGTAAGCAGCTGGAACGTCCGCTCACCGCACCGGTAATCTGAACCATTCAGTGACATATCTGCAGCCAGCACTCCTACAAGCGTAACATCAGGAAAATCATGCCCCTTTACGATCATCTGGGTTCCCACCAGAATATCTGCCTTATGGGCTGAAAATGAAGCCAGGATCTGTTCATAGCTTCCCTTATTTCTTGTAGTATCATAATCCATCCGCAGTACAGATGCCTCTGGAAACTCCTTTTGGAGAATCTGCTGAATCTGCTGTGTACCAGCTTTAAATCCTCCAATATAAGGAGAGCCACACACCGGACAGACCTGGGGTTTTCTGATTTCATATCCACAGTAATGACAGATCAGTCTTTCTCCCTGATGCTCTGAAAGTGATACATCACAGTGTGGACATTTCATTACGTGACCGCAGGATCTGCAGCTGACAAATCCGGCATATCCTCTGCGGTTTAAAAAAAGCATTGCCTGCTTATTCTCTTCCAGACACTTTTCTAATGCTTGCTTCAGACTGCGGCTTAGGGCTGACCGGTTCCCTGCTTTCAGTTCTCCCCTCATATCTATAATGGACACCTTAGGCAGTGGTCTGTCCGCATACCTTTCATTTAAGGTGACCAGAAGATATTCTCCCTCCTGTGCTTTCTTGTATGCTTCCAAAGAAGGAGTGGCAGAACCAAGGATCACATGGGCATTTTCCAGTTCTCCTCTTTTTACTGCTGTCTCCCTGGTATGATATCTGGGCGTATTCTCACTTTTGTAGGTAGGTTCATGCTCCTCGTCCATAATGATCAGTCCTAAATTTGGAAAAGGTGTAAAAAGAGCTGATCTGGGTCCTACCATGATCTGGATCTCACCTTTTTTGGCCCTTTTGAACTGATCATACCGCTCTCCCTGGGAAAGCCTGGAATTCAGGACAGATACCTTATCTCCAAATATGGAGCAGAATCTGTGTACTGTCTGATAGGTAAGTGCAATCTCTGGGATCAGTACAATCGCCTGTTTTCCCTCTTTGATCATCTGTTGGATCAGCTCTATATATACAAGCGTTTTCCCACTGCCTGTTATTCCGTAAAGCAAAACAGTCCTTGAGTTGTCAGACTCCCACTCCCTGCGTATTTTACATACAGCCTGCTTCTGTGCATCCGTAAGCTGTACTTTTCCAGTCAGGGGGATCTTCCTGATATCTACAGGCTTTCTCAGGATCTCCTCCTGTCGTATTTCAAGAATCTTATTATCCTGAAAATATTTCAAAACTGAAGCAGATGCTCCCAGATCTTTTGCAGCCTCAGAAGCGGGTATCACTTTTCTTTCCAGAATCGCAGCAAGCAGCCGTGTTCTGGCCTTATATCTGGTGCCTGAAAGCTGATCAAGAAGTTTTTTCCCTTCTTCTGCTTCGATGGTGAGTACCAGATATCTTTTTTCTTTTGCTTTTACTTTGTTCTGAATGGGCAATACTGTCCGCAGAGCCTGGATCATGGTAGATCCATATCTCTGTCTCATCCAGGCTGCAAGTGCGATCAAGCGGCTTTCTGTTGTTTCTTCATCACTTAACAGTGCCTGGATCTCCTTGATCTTTCCCCCTTGAAAGTCAGCTTCTCCCGAAAGGCCTGTAACATATCCTTTCCGAAGCTTGTTTCCATTTCCAAAGGGAACAGAAACTACCATTCCTGTCTGTATCTGCCCTTCCATTTCTTCCGGCACACGATAAAGAAACGTCCGATCCAGCTTTTCATGGGAAATATCAATGATAACATCTGCATAAATCATATTCTATCTGTTCTTTTCCTTGTCTTCTTCAAGGATCTCCCAGATCAGAACCCTTTCGTCCATAGGATACTTTTTCCCCTTTGATCTCCTGATAATCCTCATGGCCTTTCCCTGCAAGGATCACAATATCTCCAGGCTCTCCGTGATGAATGGCGTAGGCAATGGCTTCCTTACGGTCAATGATCTCCACATACTTCCCATTGGTTTTGGAAATCCCTACCTTAATATCGTCAATGATCGCCTGGGGATCCTCATCTCTGGGATTGTCTGAAGTAATAATGGTAAGATCTGCCAGATTGCCGGACACTTCTCCCATTTCATAACGACGGAGTTTAGAACGATTACCGCCGCATCCAAATAAGCAAACCAGTCTGTGGGGATGATATTCCCTCAGTGTAGTGAGAAGACTCTCCAAAGCCATGGCATTGTGTGCATAATCGATCATAAGGGTAAATTCATCGGACACCTTAACCATTTCGATCCTGCCTTTTACTTTTGCCACCTTCAGGGCTTTCAGGATGTTCTCTTCTGATACATTAAAATGACGGCAGATTGCTATGGCTGTCAGTGAATTATAAATGCTGAATTTGCCTGGGATATCAATCTCCACCGGAAAATCCAGAAGCCCTGTCAGGTGATAGGAAATACCCAGGTAGCCTTTCCCGCCAACAAGCTTCGCATCTTCTGCACGAAGGTCTGCCTCTTTTGAGAATCCATAAGTTTCCAGTTTACAGGTATGTCCTTCAACGATCCTGTCAAAATGCTCATCGTCCCTGTTTACGATTCCTACCACACACTGTTTCAAAAGCATGGCCTTGCATGCCAGATAATGGTCAAAATCCTTATGTTCATTAGGTCCGATATGATCTGGTTCAATATTGGTAAATATACCAAAATCAAATACAAATCCCTGTGTCCGATGAAGCATCAGACCCTGGGAGGACACCTCCATCACCACGCAATCGCAGCCTGCTTCCACCATCTGGTGGAAATAATCCTGGATCACATAAGATTCCGGCGTAGTATTGGCAGCTGGAATCACCTTATCTCCGATGATTGCTTCAATAGTACCGATCAGACCTACTTTGTAGCCTGCATTTTCAAGAATAGACTTTACCATATATGTAGTAGTAGTCTTTCCTTTAGTACCGGTAATCCCAATGGTTTTCAGTTTTCTGGCAGGATGCCCAAACCAGGCAGCTGATATAAATGCCATGGCATATCTTGT
>NZ_JAYFUY010000058.1:0-24780 GCF_059933065.1 Blautia sp. HA3515
CATTGACTCATTAAAAATCGCATTCTCCCCATACGCAGACTCTGATACTATTACAACTGCTACAGAACCGCTGGAAAACCTTTTAAAAGAAACCCTTCTGGAAAAAGGCTATGATGTGGAAAATGTAGACATGACTGTAGGCACCAGCTACACAGCCGTAGGACAGGCATTAAGCGCAGGCAGTGCAGATATCGGCTTTATTTCCGGAGGCAATTACGTACTTTTCTCTGATGACTGCGATGTGCTTCTCACTGCACTCCGCTACGGGATCAACAAGGACTCTGATGACCCGAAAGACTGGAATGATGGCACTGTTGAAGAAAATACGGATGACATGTCCACCTATTACCGTTCCATCTTTCTTGCAGGTCCAAGTGAAAAAGGACAGGCACTTCTTGAAAAGGTGAATAATGGTGAAGAGCTTACCTGGGATGATTTAAACGATGCTACCTGGGCTGTTATGGGGCCAACCTTTGCTTCCGGTTATATTTACCCCAGCCTGTGGCTCCTTCAGCGTTATGGCAAAGGAATCAGCGACCTGGATCATGCTGTAGAATCCGATTCTTATACCACGTCTCTTGCCCGGCTTGCATCTGGACAGGCAGATATAATGGTATCCTATGCACACATCCGCACCAAATACGCGCCGGAATGGAAAGAAACCTTTGGCGGTACTGACGATATGATAAACCAGACTGGCGTGATCGGAGTGACAGACAAGATCTACAATGATATGATTGCTTACAGTAAAACCTCTGAGACAATGGCTGACCAGGATTTTCGACAGGCTCTTGGAGATTCCTTCATCGAAATTGCTCAGACAGAAGAAGGAAAGGATATCATCAGCGTCTTCGCCCAGGTTGGCTATGAATGGGGCGATGACTTCCCAATTATGACGGTGAACGAGAGGCACAGAAGCTTCTGAAATCCGAAGAATAAGGAAGGTGATTCCCATAAAGCTCCAGATCCAGCATATTCATAAAGCATTTAAAAATCATGTTACTGCACTGGAAGACGTTAGCTTTTCCATTTCCCAGGGAGAATTTGTCTCTGTGATCGGTCCTTCCGGTGCAGGAAAAACAACCCTGTTCCGCCTGTTAAATGGAACGGATGACTGCACAGAAGGCCAGATCCTTATAGACGATCATCCTATGGAGAACATTCGCAGACAACAAAAACGGCAGTTTAAGAAAAACATGTCTACTATTTATCAGGATTTCTGCCTTGTGGAAAACAGTTCCTGTCTGGAGAATGTGCTTACTGCTGCACTTCCTGACATGAGCTTTTTCCCTGCTGTTCTGGGGCTTTATGGTACTGCCCGTACAGAAAAGGCCCTTCAGCTGCTTGCGGGACGGTCTGGCAGAAAAAGAACAAGAGCCTGTAAAGAACCTGTCCGGCGGACAGAAGCAGCGGACAGCCATTGCCCGGGCTTTAATGCGACAGCCTTCCCTGCTTCTGGCAGATGAACCTATTGCTCTCTTGATCCTGTTACAGGCCGCCAGATACTGTCTCTCTTAAAGGATATTCAGCAAAAAGAAGGAGTAACGGTTCTTATGAACAGCCACAATCTGGAGCTTTCCATGGAATTTTCCCACCGTCTCATCGGACTTAACAATGGCAGAATTGTTTTCGATGGTTCCCCTGATGAAATAAATGATTCTGTGATCCGTACCATATACGGAAATTCCAGGGTCTGCTCTTTGAATAAAAACAGAAAGGATGTGGGCCTATGACCAGAAGCAGTAAAAACAGATGGAAGGGACTGGCCTGCTTCCTTCTTTTTTTATGTCTGTTTCTTTTTACAGTAGTCTATACACAATGTGATCCTGCCTTGTTCTGGAAACGCCGGAGTCATCTTACCGATCTTCTATCCGGCATGTTTCCTATGGATCTTGCTTATATTCCACATATTCTTACCCCACTGTTTTACACCATACAGATGTCTGTTACAGGAACTGTGATCGGCTCAGCTCTGGCTGGTATCCTGGCACCTGCATGTGCAGGTTCTATGGATTTTCCAAAATGGATCCGTTATATTCTTCGTTTTCTCATACAGATCCTGCGGTCTTTCCCAGCACTGATCCTTGCTCTTTGTGCCACCTTTCTCTTTGGTCTTGGCACCTTTGCCGGCACCTTTGCCATCACCCTGTATACCTTTGCCATTATGACCCGGCTTACCTATCAGGATATGGAAGCAGCCTCTCCATTGGCTTATCAGGCGCTTAGAACCATGGGCGCGTCTCGTTTCCACATACATCCACGGGATTTTCGCGGAAATAGCCCCCTCTTTTTTCACCAACGCACTATATATGCTGGAAACTAATGTTCGCCACAGCTCTATTCTTGGTTATGTAGGTGCAGGAGGGATTGGCCTTCTTCTGAACGAAAAAATATCCTGGCTGGAGTATGAAAAAGTGGGAGCCATTTTACTGGTGCTTTTCCTGGCTGTTTTCATGATTGAAAACCTTAGCCGCTATCTGGCCGCCCTGATCCGAAAAGAATGCACATTGAAAAAAAAGTATATAAAGCTGCTGCTGTTTTTTCTGACAGCCCTGTTTATTGTTTGCACCATCACTCTGTCTCCTCCGGATTTTAGCAGAACAAGCCTACAGACCCTGAAAAATATGTTTTCCGGTTTTCTGTCGCCAGACTGGGGCTTTTTCTTTTCCATTAAAAAAGACGGGCTTTTTTGCCCTTATCCTGGAAACCCTTTGCATCGCTTTTGCAGGCACTGTAATCGGTACGGTTTTCTCGATTCCTCTGTCCTTTGTGAATACCAGACGTTTTGTACCTGGATCTGTTGCCTTTTTCTTTAATCTGTTGATCATTGCCATCCGGTCCATTCCATTTCTCATCTATGGCCTGATTTTTATCCGGGTATCCGGCCCCGGTCCCTTTACCGGAGTTCTTACTCTTTCCATGTGCAGTATCGGCCTTCTTACAAAGCGCTTTACAGAAGCCCTGGATGCCATAGATTTAAAAGCTTATCACGCCCTGCTGGCTATGGGGGCTCATCCGGTACCTGCTATCTGCCATGGCCTTCTGCCACAGCTAAAGCCCATCTTCATCTCCATCTTCCTGTACCGGTTTGATGTAAATATCCGCGAAGCCTCTGTGCTTGGTCTTGTAGGTGCTGGCGGCATTGGCGCACCATTGATCTTTTCCATGAATCAATATGCCTGGGAAAAGGCCGGTGCTATCCTTTTGGGCCTGATCCTGCTGGTTTGGCTCATTGACATGATTTCAGTCAAGATTAATCATATTTTATAAAGCCTTATATAGTTTACATCAATTATAAATTATGATAAAATTAATCACGAATCGTCGATGGGCAGCTGTCATCAACTGCAGGGTCTTGTGCACTATCATAATAGAAAAGCAAGACTTCAGCTGTGACAGGGAGGAGCAAAGTATGAGGAAGCCAGACAAAGGATTAACGCCCATGGAACAGGAAGTTATGAAGGTTCTGTGGGAAAGTCAGCATGAACTGACAAACAGCGAAATCGCAGAAAATATGAAGGACCAGAAAGTCAGCGTGGCATCTGTTGCACAGACCATGAAGAGACTCCTTGAAAAAGGTGCTGTCTGTGTAGGAGATCATGTTCTTGTGTCAAATGTTTATGCACGAACATTTCATCCATGCATAACCCGCAGGGAGTTTGTCCGACAGGAGCTTATCCGGCTGTGTGACACTGCATACCGTGACCAGACCGTTGGTAATCAGGAGATCCTGGATATTCTTAAAGAACAGACCAAAGCATAACTACGAAGATACTGGTGCCAGAATTTATGCTGGAAATGTGCGCCGCCAGGCGCACCAAGCAAAAAGAAGCCTTTGGATCAGGCGCACATCTGTAACGTGCAGCCTTTCCAAGGGCTTCTTATACTATCTGATAATTTTTTATCATCTGACACTCTTGTATAATCTAATGTCTCTTGTACGGTCAGAGGCTTTATTCCCTGAATGTAAGGGATGTATCGCTCATGGACTCAATGATGGCAAGGGATTCCAGACGGACACCCATATCACGGATCTGCTGTCCACCGGACTGGAAGCCTTTCTCAATCACAATACCGGCTCCCTCAAGGGTAGCTCCGGATTTCTTTACAATATCGATCAGTCCCAAAAGGGCACATCCATTTGCAAGGAAATCATCGATCAGAAGAACATGATCCTGCTCTGTGAGGAACCGTTTTGCAAGGATCACATCATAAACTTTCTTGTGGGTAAAGGATTCTACCTTTGTGGTATACATCTCCCCATCCAGATTAACGCTCTGTGCTTTCTTGGCAAATACTACCGGTACATGGAAATACTGTGCTGCAATACAGGCGATCCCAATGCCTGAAGCCTCAATAGTAAGAATCTTGGTAATCGGGCAGTCAGCAAACCGTGCCTTAAACTCTTTTCCGATCTCATTGATCAGATCAATATCCATCTGATGGTTCAGAAAACTGTCTACCTTAAGAATATTTCCAGGCTTCACAACTCCATCCTTAAGAATACGGTCTTTTAAAAGCTTCATGTTTTTTCTCCTTTTTTCTGGGCGTATTGTAAATTAATATCATGATACGCTATTCTTCAAAGAAGTTCAATCCTTTCCTGAACTTTCTTCCTTTGTTGCTGCAGGTGTTTTGGTTGGGGTCGGTGTTTTGGTTGGTGTGGGACTTTCAGTTGGCGCCGGGCTTTCGGTTGGTGTGGGGCTTTCGGTTGGCGCCGGGCTTTCGGTTGGCGTGGGGCTTTCGGTTGGAACAGGCGTTGCAGTTGGATCTGGCACGATCTGAGATTTCATATAAAAACCATTATCCACAAGGATCTGGTAATTATCCTTGTCAATCACCTGTGCCTCACAGGTATAAGTACCTATGATCTTCTTTCCGTTATCATACTGCTCGTAGTCATTCACCTCCGGCTTATCTCCCTTCAGATAGGTATCCACCATCTCTGCACAGGCCTTTGCCAGCTCCCTTCCATCCAGGAACAAAGTAAAACTCTGCTGATCCAATGCTATTTCTTTTACAGAGTCTGCTTCTGCACCTACGCCAGTGACCATTGGCCATGCTTCCTGGGAGATCCCTTCTTCATTCAGTACCTGTATT
This sequence comes from Blautia sp. HA3515, assembly GCF_059933065.1. NCBI lineage: Bacteria > Bacillati > Bacillota > Clostridia > Lachnospirales > Lachnospiraceae > Blautia > Blautia sp. HA3515. Next base: position 5,101 of record NZ_JAYFUY010000058.1, read on the forward strand.
ACCTGACTGGCAAATCCATCATAGGCTGTACAGATGATATCCGGGGTTCCCTCTTCCTGGTAATTCTCTTTTATAATCTCTTCAAATCTGGATCTGGCGCTGTCCTCGCTCCATCTCATTATAGCAGAATCATCAAACGATGATTTCTGGGATCTGCATACCAGTGTCCCGTCATCCAGATACTCCTGCAGGCTTTCCATCAGACCATTATAGAAAAACAGTGCTCCGCCATCATCTGGAGATCCCATAAGAAATTCGATAGTTTTTGATTCCTTATTTTCTCTTGCCTCCTCCAGATCCGCATTTTTTATAATGGTATCCCCTGCCTCATTCCCTGCTTTCCTTGTATCAAAGGTAACATAATAATTGATTGCATCAGTATCACGGATCAGCTTATCATAGGCAAATACTGGAATCGGATCTGAATCCTGCTTTATCTCTTCCAGCACTTCTGTAAGGGAATATTCGTCTACAGGAGAGATCACCAAAGCTGCCGCTTCTTCTTTTGCCTGGCGGATCTGATCGATCTGGGTATCCGTATCATTCTCTGCATAATAGGCTTTTGGCTCATACCCTGCATTTTCAAGCTGCTGAAGAAGCTCTTCCTCTTCTAATGCATGCCTTTCATCCTGCCGGTCTGTAGAAAAAAGAACCCCTACTATCGTTGCCGGCTCTTCTTCCTCTGTCTCTTTTGCATCTGCTTCCTCTTTCTTGGGTACTTCAGTAACCGCTGCCTCGCTGTCACCTTTCCCTTCCTTTTCAGTTTCCACACTTTCATTGGCAGCCTCTGTGGCCTTATTGGAACCGCAGCCTGTCATCAGAACCGAAAATGCTGCCACACTTAATAACAATGCTTTTCCTGCAGTTTTATTAATCATAACACATTCCTCTTTCTTATATGCCTTTATACTCTCTTGCCAGACTTTTCAGGTAGTCCCTGTATGCCTGTCCTGCCTTTTTAGGCTTTGCGATATGTACGCTTTTCCCCATACGGGTCAGCCATCCGTAAAACTCCGGATCCTCTGCGGTCTGTACCACTGCAATAAAATAACCGAACTCTTTTTCTTTATACTGGACCTGAGGGCCAAACCAGCGCTGAACCTGGGGCAGCACCCCTTCCTCACATAAAAGCTTGATCTGCTTTTCCTCTTTCTGAGATTGTGTTCTTTCAATGACCCGGACAGGTACATCTACCCCTTGCTCTTTTACTGCGCACTGCTCGTCTGCTGTTCCCTGTTCGTTTGCTGCTCCCTGTTCGTTTACTGCTCCCTGCTCGTTAGCTTTTCCTGCCAGATAATAACCGCCTGACTTTCCACGTTTGTACCGGATATCCATTCCAAACAAACGGAGCACTTCCATATCATCATAAATACTTTTTCTCTCTGCAGTTATCCCCTGTTTTGTTAATTCATCCAGGATCTCCTGCATGGATACTGTATGGTCCTCCCCTGTACTTTGCAGGATCCTTTCAAGATACAAGATCTTTCCCTTTTGATTATATGACTTTGCCATGTCTCTTACTCCTCTGCCTGGCCGCTTTTAACAAACCTGTGATACACATATGCATTTGCCTCTGCCTCCTGACTGTCATCAAGGGGGGACAGTTCTACAGGCTTATGATATTTCTGTTCAAGGGCACGGGCAATCAGCCAGTCTGCAAGCTGGGGATTCTTTGGAAGAAGCGGTCCGTGTAGATAAGTACCGATCACGTTCTTGTATACTACTCCTTCATAGCCTGTTTTCCCATCATTTCCAGAGCCGTACAGCACCTTTCCAAGAGGCTTATTTCCCCCTATAAAAGTCCTTCCGCCATGATTCTCAAATCCGACTACAGGCATATCAAACAAATCACTTTTAAGCACGATATTGCTGATCAGGCGGCCTTCTTCCTGCTCTGTATAAAGGTCGACAAGGTCAAGCCCTGTAATGGTTCCCTGGTCTGTTTTGTAGTATTTTCCAAGAAGCTGGTATCCGCCGCAGATAGCGATCACCACACCGCCCTTTTCCACATATGCTTTAAAATCTGCCTGGATCTCCTTTAATTTTTCACATACAAGCATCTGTTCCCTGTCAGATCCGCCGCCCAGGAGCACAATATCCAACCTGGAGAAATCAATCTGATCTCCAAGTTCAAAAGGGATGGTCTCTGCCTCAATCCCACGCCACTGGCATCGTTTCATCAGGCACTGAATATTCCCTCTGTCACCATACAGATTCAGAAGATCCGGGTATAAATGTCCGATGGTAATTTTCATTCCTTCTCTCCCTCCATCCTTTTCAGAATATTCCTTGTGCCGAATAAGGCTGTGTAATTCACAAGCACATACAGATTGGATACTCCATCCCCCACCCTTGCACGGATTGCCTTTTCCACATCCGCCTCCAGCATAGACGGGATATCCACATACTTCAGACGCAGACGCATATCCTGACACCGGATACCGCTGACTGTGATCGACTTAACCGAAGGATCCATCAGCCGGTCAAAATCCACATCCCACAGCCAGGAAATATCCCTGCCATCCTGTGCATTGTCATTGATGGTAATAATAATATCCTTAGGAGATGTATCCTGCATCACTGCTGAAATATTCTGATTAAAGCCGGCCGGATTCTTGGCAAGGTTCAATGTAATACTGCAGCCCCTGATCCTGAACTGCTCCATTCTGCCGTTTTCCGGATTAAACTTATTCAGCATATCCTGAAAATGATCGGCTCTGTAACCGGCAGTCCGCACTCCTGCATATGCAGCAAGTATATTATATACATTATAAAAGCCACGGTAGTTAGCCACCAGCTTACGTCCTTCCACCAAAAAAGACAGCTGGTCTGCCACCTTTACATCTGTAGCATCATAGTCCAGGGCAGGCCTGGTAAAGCCACATCCAGGACATTTGTAATCCCCTAGTTGGCTATAATGATAAAAGCTGTACTGAAGACGTTCCCCACATCTTTTGCAGAATCTTCCTTCCCGGATCTCAGTGGTATCATTTTTAAGCACCTGTTTGCTGATCCCATAGGTAATATATGGATTTCCACAGTCCATGGCCAGATATGCAGACAGCGCATCATCACCGTTTACGATCACCTTCATCTTAGGTACCTTACGGATCATCTCCTCCAGAATATTCATGGTAATATCAATCTCTCCGTAACGGTCCAGCTGATCCCTGAAAAGATTCGTCATCACCATATAATCAGGCTGAAGATGGGGGAAAACATGTCTGGTAGAAGCTTCATCCACCTCTATACATGCATAATCTGCATCCAGGCGACCATTTAACCCTGCTGACAGTACAAAAGCTGCCACAACACCGTTGATCATGTTGGAACCTGTATGATTACATACAACCTTTTGCCCCTCTGCTTCCAGTGCTGCACAAAGCATATTGTTCGTGGTTGTTTTGCCATTGGTTCCGCATGTTACAAAAATCTCTTTCCTAACCTGGGAAGAAAGCTCTTTCAGGATATTGGGGGAGATCCGAAGGGCTATTTTCCCAGCCCAGGTCACACCCTGTCTGCCAAGTTTTTTACATGCAAATCCGGCAAATTTTGCCGCCCAAATGGCTGCAAGTGTTCTTATATTCATTGGTTTCTCTTGTTTACCCTTTCTCTTTCTATATTCCGTTATAGTATACCCTTTTTCACTTAAAAAGTACAGACCGCAAATTTTTTGTATTGTAGGAATCTTGCAGAGCAGTTTTCTTGTTGCACAAAAAAACTGCTGCAGGAACAACAGGCTAAAAACCTGCAGTCTTGCAGCAGTTCGCAATTCAATATGGTAAATTAAACAAGCTCGATCAGAACTTCCATAGCGCCATCACCTTTACGCTGTCCGATCTTTACGATTCTTGTGTAACCGCCGTTACGGTTAGCATACTTCGGAGCGATCTCTTCAAACATCTTCTTAACAAGATCAACATCCTTTGTGTTTTTCTTTCTTCCAGCAGCTTTAACAGGAACCTCTTTTACAGGATAGAATACTTTCAGCATCTGACGACGAGCGTGCAGTCTGGAAGGAGAATCTTTCTTGATCTCTTTCTGAACTTCATCGTATACGGTTTTCTTCTTGCCGTCTACAACTTCTTTGACTCTTTTGCCTTCAGCATCTTTTCTTGCAACTTTAGCAGTTACAGTAACTGTCTCGAAGTTATCTCTCTCGCGAACAGCCATAGCGATCATGCTCTCAGCGATCTTACGAACCTCTTTAGCTTTTGCTTCAGTGGTAACGATCTTTCCATGGTATAAAAGACTTGTTACCTGGCTTCTGAGGAGTGCTTTTCTCTGATCAGATGTTCTGCTTAATTTTCTATATTTTGCCATGTTATTTTCCTCCATCTGTGGGACAGCGGTACACGCTTGTTCGGTCTTACTGTACCGCTGCTTTGGCATCCCACTGTAATTATCATTGCATGTGTCCTGGCTGCTTATTCCTCAGTAGGCTGAAGCTGCAGACCAAGTTCTTTCAGTTTTGCAAGTACCTCTTCCAGTGACTTACGACCCAGATTACGAACCTTCATCATATCATCGGAAGTTTTGTTGCAAAGCTCTTCAACAGTATTAATACCGGCTCTCTTCAAACAATTGTAGGAGCGGACGGAAAGTTCAAGCTCATCAATGCTCATCTCAAGAACTTTTTCTTTCTCGTTATCTTCTTTCTCGATCATAACCTCTGCGGTTCTTGCGTTCTCGGAAAGATCAATGAAAAGACTTAAATGCTCACTTAACACCTTAGCAGCAAGGCTGACAGCCTCATCCGGATCCAGTGTTCCATTTGTGTATACATCTAATGTAAGTTTATCGAAATCTGTAACCTGACCAACTCGGGTATTCTGAACAGTCATATTGACTCTGTCTACAGGAGTGTAGATAGCATCTACAGCGATCACACCGATAGGCATGTCATCTGTCTTGCCTTTGTCAGCACTTACATAACCGCGGCCTTTGGTAATGGTAAGCTCCATTGCCAGTCTGCAGTCTTTTCCACCGTTCAGTGTAGCGATAACCTGATCTGGATTCATGATCTCAATGTCCTGATCAGCCTGAATATCAGCAGCAGTTACTACACCCTTGCCCTCACACTCAATGTATGCGGTCTTTGGCTCGTTGTCAGTACTGTTATTCTTGATGGCAAGGCTTTTCAGATTCATGATGATCTCAGTAACGTCTTCTTTAACTCCAGGAATGGAGCTGAACTCATGAAGCACGCCTTCGATCTTAACCTGGCTTACTGCGGCTCCCGGCAGGGAGGACAGCATGATTCTCCGAAGTGAATTGCCAAGTGTAGTACCATATCCTCTTTCAAGAGGCTCTACCACGAATCTTCCAAATTTCTCGGATTTTTCGGTGATTTCGATTTTTGGTTTATTGAAATCAAACACTATAATGTTCCCTCCTTCTGGGTTTAATCAACATTTGAGGGTATTTATGATTCAAAGGGCTTATTTAGAATACAGCTCGACGATAAGCATCTCTTCTACAGGAACGTCGATCTCTTCTCTTGTTAGGAAGCTCTTTAACAACGCCTTTTAAGTTCTCCTGGTCAACATCCAGCCAGTTCGGAACAAGTCTTCCGCCTGTGATCTCCAGAATCCCTTTGTATCTCTCTGAGCCTTTGCAGCTTTCTTTGATTTCAACTGTATCACCAGCTTTGATCAGGTAAGACGGAATGTTTACACATTTGCCGTTTACCAGTACATGCTTGTGATCTACGATCTGACGAGCTTCTCTTCTTGTTCTGGCAAAGCCCATACGGAAGATTACATTGTCAAGTCTTGACTCAAGCATGATCATCAGGTTCTCACCTGTCTGGCCTTTCATTCTGTCGGCTTTCTTGTAGTAGTTACGGAAAGGTTTCTCAAGTACGCCGTAAATGAATTTTGCTTTCTGTTTTTCTCTTAACTGCATACCGTACTCAGATATCTTTACGGTTTGCACGTTTTAACTGTCTTGTGGATTTCTTATCAATTCCTAAATAAATCGGATCAAGGCCAAGAGATCTGCATCTCTTCAGGACCGGTGTTCTATCTACTGCCATTGTGGCTTACCTCCTAAATTAAACTCTTCTGCGTTTTGGTGGACGACATCCATTGTGAGGAACCGGTGTTACGTCACGGATGCTTGTTACTTCAAGACCGCATGCCTGAAGGGCACGGATAGCTGCCTCACGGCCTGAACCTGGTCCTTTTACCATAACGTCTACAGTTTTTAATCCATGAATCAAAGCAGCTTTTGTAGCTGTCTCAGCAGCCATCTGTGCTGCATAAGGGGTAGATTTCCTTGAACCTCTAAATCCAAGACCACCAGCACTTGCCCAGGAAAGAGCATTTCCTTCGCTGTCAGTCAGTGTAACGATTGTATTATTGAAGGATGACTGAATATGTGCCTGTCCATGTTCAACGTTTTTCTTGACACGACGTTTTGTTACCGTTCTTTTCGTTGTTTTTGCCATTTTAAAACTAACCTACGCTTTCCTTTTTCGATTAATTATTTATAAGGTATTATTTCTTCTTATTTGCTACTGTTCTCTTCGGACCTTTACGTGTTCTGGCATTTGTCTTAGTCTTCTGTCCACGAACCGGAAGTCCTTTACGATGACGGATACCTCTGTAGCATCCGATTTCCTGCAGTCTCTTAATGTTGAGGGCGATTTCTCTACGAAGATCTCCTTCTACCATCATTGTTTCATCAATGACAGCACTGATTTTCTTAACATCCTCGTCTGTCAGGTCTCTGACACGTGTGTCGAGGATTAACACCTGCCTGTGCAAGGATCTTGTCTGCACTTGCTCTGCCGATACCATAAATATAGGTAAGGCCGATCTCAATTCTTTTCTCTCTTGGTAAGTCTACACCAGCTATACGAGCCATGTACTGTTTCCTCCATTTTCTTTTACTGAAAGCTCTTCGTCCTGTACACCACTTGTATTTCTACAAGGTGAAATGGGGTGCATCTGTACGCTGCTTTCTCCTTCATTCCTAATTGGGGTGCCTCGGTAATACACCCAGCCGCTTTGGCGTGTTGCGGCCTTTCCGATTTGTTGCGGCCAACGGGCCAACGTCGCCTCTCGGTATTAGGCAATACATGAATAGTTCATTATTTCATCAGTCCAGACAACCTGTCCGGGTGTCATCAACTGCAGCCGCATACCACACAATCCATGCATCGACCCTGACGCTGTTTGTGTTTTGGATTCTCACAGATAATTCTGATAGATCCTTTTCTTTTAATGACCTTGCATTTTTCGCAGATCGGTTTTACAGATGATCTTACTTTCACTTGGAAATCCTCCTTCCGTAAAATATAGCATTAAAATCTGCAGTATGGGCGCACGTATACAAAGACTACACATGCGTACAAAGTGTATTCTAACATTATTATTTCCAAAAAGCAAGTATATTTTTGTTTTTTTTCTTAATAATAATCAGAAATAAATGATAGCCATTCATGTATGTAAAAAAATATTTTCGGAGGAAATCCTGATGAAAGATAAAATATTCGGTGTACTGCAAAGGATTGGGCGAAGCTTCATGCTTCCTATCGCCATTCTTCCTGTTGCCGGCCTGCTTCTGGGGCTTGGCAGTTCTCTTACCAATCAGACTGCTATTGCCACTTATCGTCTGGAAGGAATCCTGGGAGAAGGCACATTCCTTCACTCTCTGCTTGTAGTTATGAACCATGTTGGGAGTGCAATTTTTGACAACTTACCGCTGATCTTCGCAGTTGGCGTAGCCATCGGAATGGCAAAGAAAGAGAAGGTAAGTTGCTGCGCTTGCTGCTTTGATTGCTTTTTTTGTTATGCATATCTCAATAAACAGTATCCTACAGCTGCAGGGAGATCTTCTCACGGACGGAAACATTTCACGGGATGTACTGGAGGGCACGATCACTTCTGTATGTGGGATCACTTCCCTTCAGATGGGTGTGTTCGGAGGCATTATTGTTGGCCTTGGTGTAGCAGCTCTTCACAATCGTTTTTACAGGATCCAATTCCCTAATGCTCTTTCCTTCTTTTCAGGTTCCAGGTTTATTCCTATTATATCCACTCTGGTGTACATGATCATAGGTATTCTTATGTATTTTATCTGGCCGCTAGTGCAGCATGGTATCTATGCTCTTGGAAATCTTGTAACCGGCACCGGATACCTGGGCACTTTTTTGTTTGGTATTATAAAAAGAGCTTTGATCCCCTTTGGACTCCACCACGTGTTTTATCTTCCGTTCTGGCAGACAGCCCTTGGCGGTTCCTCCTATGTGGCAGGACAGCTGGTTTCTGGTGGACAGAATATTTTCTTTGCCCAGCTGGCGGATGCAGCCAATATCACCCATTTCAGTGCAGATGCCACCCGGTATTTTTCAGGTGAATTTATATTCATGATCTTCGTGCTTCCGGGAGCTGCCCTTGCTATGTACCGCTGCGCTAAACCCGGGCGAAAAAAAGCTGCCGGCGGCCTGCTTTTATCTGCAGCCCTTACCTCAATGTTTACCGGTATTACAGAGCCTCTGGAATTTTCCTTTTTGTTTGCTGCTCCTGTGCTTTTTGGTGTACAGGTGCTCCTTGCCGGAAGCTGCTACATGGTGGCACATATGCCGAGAGATAGCAGTTGGGCTCACTTTTTCAGGTGGACTGATCGACCTTATTCTTTTCGGAGTCCTTCAAGGTAATGCAAAAACCGGGTGGCTGATGATCCTGCCTGCAGGTATTCTTTATTTCTTCCTATATTATTTTTCTTTCTCATTTCTGATCCGAAAATATGATCTGAAAACCCCTGGACGGGAAGAAGATGGAGAAGAAACAAAACTTTATACAAAAAAAGATGTAAAACAAGCAGTAACCTCCAGACCAGCGCCCTGATCACAGAAGGACTGGGTGGCTCTCACAATATTCAGGATGTGGACTGCTGTGCTACCAGACTGCGGATCACAATAAAGGATCCTTCTCTTGTATCTGAAAAGATCCTGAAAACCTCCGGTGCAAAGGGAATCATTCAAAAAGGTCCTAATATACAGATCATCTGTGGGTGGCAGGTAACTGTGATCAAAGCAAGTATGAGGAATATTTAGATTCCCATAGATTTTCCTCTCATATTATTTTTCTCCTGTTACAGGAAATTCTATGGATTTGTCACAGGTGAAGGATGGGTGTCTTTTCAGAAGGTCTTATGGGTCCAGGCGCTGCCATCCTGCCAGAAGAAGGTAAAGTTTTCGCTCCTTTTTCCGGAACCGTATCCATGATTTTTGATACAAAACACGCCATATCTCTTATCTCCCACACTGGTTTAGAGATTCTGATCCATATAGGGATTGACACAGTAAATCTTAAAGGTAAGTATTTCCATATCCATACATCTGTGGGTGAAAGCGTAAAAAAAGGTCAGCTGCTTGCTGACTTTGATCTTGAAAATATTAAAAATGAGGGATATTCCATTGTCACACCTGTAGTGCTGGTAAACAGTGAAAGCCACCATGTTCACCTTGTAAAAAAAGGCCCTATCATAAAAGACGAAGAATTTCTGACAGTGAAGACAGTGAAATAAAATCAGAGTTAAAAAGGCTGCTGTAGCACTCCTGTGTCAGGAATAAATACAGCAGCATTTATCAGCCTGTAAGCTTAAAACGGATCTTATTTATCTCTCCAGATGATCCTGCCCTTGGACAAATCATATGGTGAAAGTTCAATCGTTACTTTATCTCCCGGAAGAATACGGATGAAATTCATGCGCAGCTTTCCGCTGATATGTGCAAGAACCACATGTTTATTCTCCAGTTCAACCTTAAACATTGCATTTGGAAGTTTTTCCAGAACAGTACCTTCCACTTCAATAACATCTGCTTTTGACATTGATTAACCTCCTGTGTCTGTCATCTGAAAACGAGTATTTGTACCTGTAGAGTACCCTCACAGTTACGAATATTTCAATTATTTAGTAAGCGTCAGAATCTCCGGTTCACCATCTGTGATCAGGATCGTATTCTCATAATGTGCTGAGAGAGAACCATCCATTGTTACAACAGTCCACTCATCATCCAGCCAGACTACATCCGGACGCCCCAGATTGATCATTGGCTCAATGGCAAGTGTCATCCCCGGTATTAGCTTAACGCCTCTGCGTTTCTGCGGGAAATTAGGGATCTGCGGGTCTTCGTGAAGATGTGTGCCAATCCCATGGCCAACCAGGTCACGAACAATACCATAACGGTATTTTGCCGCATATGCCCCAATCGCCTTTGAAATGTCATTAAGATGATTTCCTGCTTTCGCATACTTAATTCCCTCGAAGAAGGACTGCCTGGTCACATCCATCAGCTGCCTTGCCTCCTGGGATACTTCGCCCACTGCATAGGTACGCGCTGCATCTGAATGGTATCCTTTATAGATCAGTCCCAGGCATCGATCTTCACAAGATCACCATCCCTGATAACCTTCTTCCTGCGAAGGAATCGCCATCGAACGACCTCGTCATTCAGGCTGAATACAGGAAGGTTCCTGGAAAACCTCCATAATTCAAAAAGTTTGGAGATACATCCCAGTGAACGAATCACTTCCTCGCCGATACGATCCAATTCCTTTGTTGTAATTCCAGGTTTAATATAAGGGATCAGTCCATCATGCACCTTTTCAAGAAGATGTCCGGATTCCCTCATAAGTTGGATTTCATGCTCTGTTTTTTATAGTAACTGACATTTGTTTTCCCCGTTTTATTCACCAAGGATAGCCACGATATCCCCAAATACCTCTTCAAGGTCCTTGGTTCCATCTACTGTATTTAAGACACCCTGGTTTGTATAATAATCAATCAGTGGCTGTGTCTGATCATGGTACACATTCAGACGCTTCTGCACGGTCTCTGGCTTGTCGTCATCACGAAGAACCAGATCTTCTCCACATGCATCGCATACACCTTCTGTCTTTGGTGATGCATAAACAACATGATAAGTTGCACCGCATTTCAGGCAGGCACGTCTTCCACCCATACGTCTTACAATATTCTCATCCGGAACATCTACATCAATTGCATAATCGATCTTGCTTCCCAGTTTCTCAAGTGCTTTTGTCAGACACTCTGCCTGTGGAATTGTTCTTGGAAATCCATCAAGAACATAACCATTTTCTGCATCTGGCTGCTGGATCCTGTCCACAACAAGATCGCATGTAAGCTCATCCGGTACTAAAAGCCCCTGATCCATATATGTTTTTGCTTTTTTGCCAAGTTCTGTTCCGTTTTTGATGTTTGCGCGGAAAATATCACCTGTGGAAATATGGGGAATTCCATATTTTGCAGCAATCTTCTTGGCCTGTGTACCCTTGCCGGCTCCAGGCACTCCTAACATAACGATTCTCATAAAATACCTCCTGCATGGGATTACTATGGGATTATTATAGGTTTCCTTATTTTAAGCAAGGCTGCGATGCAAAATAGCACCGCAACCTTATCATGGCTTTATTCGTTCAGGAAGCCCTTGTAATTGCGGACAAGCATCTGGGACTCGATCTGTTTCACAGTCTCAAGGATAACTCCTACGATAATGATGATAGATGTACCACCAAAGGAAACATTTGCTCCAAATACACCGTTAAAGAAGAACGGAATAACTGCCACAATAATAAGGCCAACTACACCAATAAAGATTATATAATTCAGGATTTTGGTCAGATAATCTGACGTAGGCTTACCAGGTCTGATACCTGGGATAAAACCACCCTGTTTCTTGATATTATCTGCTACTTCCAGTGGATTAAAGGTAATGGAAGTATCGAAATATGCAAAGAAGACACAAAGTAAGATGTACACTACCCAGTCCCCAGGTATACTGAAGCTGGCTCGGATTACACCAGTTGTTGGAAGAAAGACCACGAAGGATCTCACCGCCAATACCTGTACTGTTTGCCTTTCCTGCCATCTGGGCGATCACACCCGGGAAGGACATAATAGAAGAAGCAAAGATAACAGGGATTACACCTGCTGTATTAACCTTCAAAGGAATATTGGTCGTCTGTCCGCCCATAAGCTTTCTTCCAACCATCTTCCTGGAATACTGTACAGGAATTCTTCTCTCTGCACCGTTCAGAATCAGAACGAAAACAACCATTGCGATAATGATTGCTGCAATGATCAGTCCGGCAAGCATTCCTTTTGCAATCGTCTTACCTTTGATAAAGTTCTCATACAGAACTGTCAGATCACTTGGGACACGGGATACGATATTAACAGTAAGTACGATAGAAATACCATTTCCAACGCCCTTCTCAGTAATACGCTCACCGATCCACATAAGCATTGCTGATCCAGCTGTCAGACACACAACAACTGTAAATCCTTTGAAGAAGTTCATGTTCGGAATGAGACCCTGACGTCCGAATCCGATTGCCATGGCAATTGACTCAAACAGAGCAAGACCAACCGTTACATAACGGGTGATTGCTGTGATCTTTTTCCTTCCTTCTTCACCATCTCTCTGCATCTCTTCCAGTGCCGGAATGGCAATGGTAAGCAGCTGCATGATAATGGAAGAAGTGATGTACGGTGTAATGTTCAATGCAAAGATCGACATCTGAGTAAAGGAACCACCGGTAAATGCATCAAAGAAGTTGAATGCATCGCCGGTATTCTGTTTAAACCAGTCCTTAAAGAAATCACTGTCAACTCCAGGTACCAGGGAGCTGTGATCCAATACGGATCACAAGAATCATCCACAGTACATAGAGAAGTTTACGCCGCATTTCTTTAACTCTGAAAATATTTTTCAGATTTTCTAACATTAGATCACCTCGACGGTACCACCAGCAGCTTCGATTTTTGCTTTTGCAGTCTCGCTGACAGCATTTACTTTGACATTAAGTTTCTTTGTCAACTCGCCATTTCCAAGGATCTTAACTCCATCTCCTGCTTTGGAAATTGCTCTGCTTTCAAGTAAACTCTCAACAGTTACTTCTGCACCATCCTCAAAACGGTTCAGAATGTCAACATTGATTGCAATAATCTCTTTAGAATTTCTGTTTGTGAATCCTCTCTTTGGCAGACGTCTGTATAAAGGCATCTGTCCACCTTCGAAATCCCGGTTTCTTATGTCCGGAACGTGCTAACTGTCCTTTATGGCCTTTTCCGGCTGTTTTGCCGTTTCCTGAACCATGTCCACGGCCTCTTCTGAAGTTATCGCTATGCTTAGAACCATCAGCTGGTCTTAAGTTTGATAATTCCATATTGGCACCTCCTTTTAGTATTCAACTCTTTTAACTATTATGCTTCTTCTACTTTAACCAGGTGCTGTACCTGCTGAATCATTCCTCTGGTTGCAGCATTATCCGGCATCTCAACTGTTTTATGCATCTTTGTAAGACCCATAGCCTTAACAGTAAGTTTATGCTTCGGAACTGCGCCAATAGGAGATTTTACTAATGTAACTTTTAATGTGTTTGCCATTTTCGTATTCCTCCTTAAGCCAGAATCTCATCAACAGATTTACCGCGAAGTTTAGCAACTTCTTCCGGAGTCTTTAACTGTCTTAAGCCTTCGATGGTAGCAAGAACAACATTCTGTTTATTTCTGGATCCCATACATTTTGTACGGATGTTTTTGATACCTGCTAACTCGATTACCGCACGTGCAGGGCCACCAGCGATAACTCCAGTACCTTCTGGAGCTCTCTTCAGAAGCATCTGTGCGCTTCCGTAGTTTCCTACAAAATCATGGGTAATAGAACCATTCTCATCTCTGGCAACTGTAACTAATTTCTTCATTGCATCCTCTTTTCCTTTGCGGATTGCTTCAGGAATCTCGGCTGCTTTTCCTAAACCTGCGCCAACGTGTCCATTGCCGTCACCGACAACAACTAAAGCTGTGAAACGGAAGTTACGACCACCTTTAACAACCTTTGTAACACGCTTGATTGACACTACTTTATCTTCTAATTCTAACTGACTAGCATCAATAAGATTACGTTTCATGTGTTTTCGCTCCTCCTTTTAGAATTTCAGTCCAGCTTCTCTTGCTGCCTCTGCCAATGCTTTTACTTTACCATGGTAAATGTAACCGCCTCTGTCAAAAACTACGCCTTCGATGCCAGCTTCCAAAGCCTTTTTACCGATCACGGTACCAAGAGCTGCTGCAGCTGCTACATCGTCTGTGTTCTCAAGCTGTGCTTTTACATCTTTCTGAAGAGTAGAAGCAGATACTAAAGTCTTGCCAACAGTGTCATCGATAATCTGTGCATACATATGCTTGTTTGAACGAAATACTGCAAGACGAGGAGTCGTAGCAGTGCCGTTTAAATGATGACGTAATCTTCTATGCTTTTTCTGACGAATTTCCGCCCTAGATGCTTTATTAATCATTTTCTCACTCTCCTTAATTATTTCTTACCGGTCTTACCAACTTTACGTCTGATAACTTCATCAGAATACTTAATACCTTTGCCCTTATATGGCTCAGGTCTTCTCTTGTCTCTGATCTCAGCCGCAAACTGTCCAACCTTCTCTTTGCTGATACCGGATACGACGATCTTGTTGTCTTCAACTTTTGTCTCAATACCATCCGGATCTTCCATTTCAACCGGGTGAGAATATCCAAGGCTTAATACAAGCTTTTTACCCTGTTTTGCTGCTTTATAACCAACACCGTTTACCTCAAGTGTTTTGGAATAGCCTTCGCTTACTCCGACTACCATGTTGTGGATAAGGCTTCTGGTCAATCCATGAAGGGATTTCATCTTCTTAAGATCATTTGGTCTTGCAACTACTACATGACCATCTTCTACTTTGATTTCCATTTCTGTAGGAAGCGCTCTTTCAAGTGTTCCTTTTGGTCCCTTTACAGTTACTACATTACCCTCAGCAATAGATACCTCAACTCCTGCCGGGATAGCAACTGGAAGTCTACCGATTCGTGACATACTGTGTGTCCTCCTTACTTAGATTATCGGAGGGGAAACTGTATCCCCTCTGTTTTCAGTGCTGCGTCTTTGGTGTGCATCAGTGTAAGCTTACCTGCTTACCAAACGAATGCCAGTACCTCGCCGCCTACCTGCTGTTTACGAGCTTCTTTATCTGTGATAACGCCCTTATTTGTAGAGATGATTGCTACACCAAGTCCACCAAGAACCTTTGGAAGCTCATCTTTACCAGCATACACACGAAGACCTGGTTTGGAGATTCTCTTTAAACCAGTAATGATCTTCTCGTTTTTGTCTTCACCGTATTTCAGTGTGATATGGATTGTCTTGCATGCTCCATCCTCAACTAAATCATACTTTGTGATATATCCCTCATCTAAAAGAATGTTTGCGATTGCAATTTTCATTTTGGATGCCGGAACGTCTACTGTGTCATGTTTTGCAGTGTTTGCATTACGAATTCTTGTAAGCATATCTGCGATTGGATCGCTCATTGTCATGTAAGTTTCCTCCTCATTCAGACTTTACATGTCTTAGATATATTTGAATAATTTACGTGTTACCTTGTTCATCAACGAATCTTGCTCATTAAGTGCTTCGATTTACCAGCTAGCTTCTCTGAGCTCCAGGGATCTGACCCTTGTAAGCTAACTCGCCGGAAGCAGATTCTGCTGAGGGATTTCCGTATTTTCTTAGATATTGCATGTGGACGTCCACAAATTTTGCAACGGTTGTACTCTCTAGTAGAGAATTTGGATCCACGCTGCTGTTTGATTTTCATTGCTGTTTTAGCCATGAATCTTTCCTCCTATCAATTACTTTGCAAACGGCATATTGAATAATGTCAGTAATTCGCGGGCTTCTTCATCTGTCTTAGCTGTGGTAACGAAGATAATGTCCATACCTCTTACTTTATCAACCTTATCATACTCTACCTCAGGGAAGATCAGCTGCTCTTTAATACCCAGTGCATAGTTTCCTCTGCCGTCGAAAGCATTAGGATTAACACCACGGAAGTCACGTACACGCGGAAGAGCAAGATTGATAAGACGATCAGCGAACTCATACATCTTTTCTCCTCTTAATGTAACCTTACATCCGATAGGCATTCCTTCTCTGATCTTGAAGTTAGCAACGGATTTCTTAGCTTTTGTTGCAATTGCTTTCTGACCTGTGATCAGTTCCATATCAGCGATTGCAGCGTCAAGAAGTTTTGCGTTTTCTTTTGCTTCACCAACACCCATGTTAATGACGATTTTCTCGAGTTTTGGCACTTCCATAACATTTTTGTATCCGAATTTTTTGGTCATGGCATCCATGATCTCATTTTTGTAAAGCTCTTTTAATCTACTCACTTATGTCTGCCTCCTCTCTCAATTAATCATCAATTACTTTACCGGTTGCTTTAGCAACACGAACTTTTTTGTCTCCGTTCATCTGGAAACCTACTCTGGTAGCTTTTCCATCAACAAGTAACATAACATTGGAGATGTGAAGAGGAGCTTCCTTTGTAATGATTCCACCCTGCTGGTTTGCAGCAGACGGTTTGGTATGCTTTGTAACAACATTTACGTTCTCAACAAGAACTGTGCTGTTCTTTGCATTTACTGCAAGAACTTTTCCTTCTTTACCTTTATCTTTTCCAGCGATTACTGTAACAGTATCGCCTTTTTTAATTTTCATAGCTGACATTAGGCACCCTCCTATAATACTTCCGGAGCTAAGGAAACGATCTTCATGAATTTCTTCTCACGAAGCTCTCTGGCAACTGGCCCAAAGATACGTGTTCCTCTCGGAGTTAAGTCGTCTTTAATGATTACGGCAGCATTTTCATCGAAACGGATATAGGATCCATCTTTACGACGAGCGCCCTTCTTTGTTCTAACTACAACTGCCTTTACTACATCACCTTTCTTAACAACGCCGCCTGGTGTTGCATCTTTGACAGTAGCAACGATAGTATCACCAATGTTTGCATATCTTCTTGTAGAGCCACCCATAACACGAATACAAAGGATTTCTTTTGCACCAGTGTTGTCGGCAACTTTCAGTCTTGTTTCCTGCTGAATCATACTGGTCTTCCTCCTTATTTCACTTTCTCTACAATCTCAACCAGTCTCCATCTTTTGTCCTTGGACAGCGGTCTGGTCTCCATTACTTTAACGGTATCACCAATATTGCACTCATTATTTTCATCATGAGCCTTTAATTTATATGTTCTCTTCACGATTTTTTTGTAAAGAGGATGTTTTACATGGTCTTCAATAGCAACTACAATGGTCTTGTCCATCTTATTGCTGACAACCTTACCCACACGGGTTTTTCTCAGATTTCTTTCCACGATTGTTTCCTCCTATATTCACTATTTGGAAGCGTTAGCCTGCTCAGTGATTACTGTCTGGATTCTGGCAATATTTCTGCGAACCTCTTTGATTCGTCCGGTATTGTCTAATTGATTTGTTGCATTCTGAAAATCTCAGATTGAAAAGTTCTTTCTTAGCAGCTACTAATTCTTCATTTAATTCAGAAGCTGATTTTGTTCTTAAAATCTTCTACGAATTTATCAATTTTCACTGTTATCACCGCCTTCTAACTCTGCACGAGAAACTATTTTACATTTGCATGGTAACTTGTGCATTGCAAGACGCAACGCCTCACGAGCGATATCCTCGGATACACCTGCGATCTCGAACATTACACGACCTGGCTTAACAACTGCAACCCAGTACTCCAGAGCACCTTTTCCGGAACCCATTACGAGTTTCTGCTGGTTTTGCTGTTACCGGTTTGTCTGGGAAAATCTTGATCCAAACTTTACCACCACGTTTGATATAACGAGTCATAGCAACACGGGCTGCCTCGATCTGATTTGATCTGATCCAGCAAGGCTCTGTAGCAACAAGGCCGAAATCACCGTAATTGATCTGGTTGCCTCTAAGTGCTTTGCCTACCCATGGAGCCACGGAATTGTTTACGACGTTTTACTCTTTTTGGCATTAACATTATTTATCGCTCCCTTCCTTAGTTCCTTTAGTCGGAAGTACCTCACCGTTGTAAACCCAGGTCCTTCACGCCCACTTTTCCGTAGGTGGTGTCAGCTTCCGCAAAACCATAATCAATATCTGCACGAAGTGTCTGAAGCGGAATAGTACCTTCGCTGTAGAACTCTGTACGAGCCATATCAGCACCGCCAAGACGTCCGGATACGGATGTTTTGATACCTTTTGCTCCGGCCTTCATAGTTCTCTGCATTGTAGATTTCATTGCACGTCTGAAGGAGATACGGTTCTCAAGCTGTAATGCAATGTTCTCTGCTACTAACTGAGCATCTCTGTCAGGTCTCTTAACCTCTTTGATGTCAACGATTAATTTCTTTGTTGTATATTTAGCAAGCTCTGCTTTAACTTTCTCGATCTCAGCTCCGCCTTTACCGATAACGATACCAGGTTTTGCTGTATAGATGATGATCTTTACTCTGTCAGATGCTCTCTCGATCTCAATCTTGGAAACACCTGCGCTGTATAATTTCTTTTTCAGGAAAGATCTGATATTGTAATCTTCTACCAGATAGTCTGCGAATTCGCCTTCAGCATACCATCTTGAATCCCAATCTTTGATAACACCGACTCTAAGGCCATGTGGGTTAACTTTCTGTCCCATGTTTTTCCTCCTTATCTTTCATCCAGCACGATGGTGATATGGCTTGTTCTTCTCTCGATTCTGTAAGCCCTACCCTGTGCTCTCGGCTGAATTCTCTTCATTGTAGGTCCTTTGTTTGCAAAGCACGCTGCAACATAGAGGTTGTCTGCGTTCATTCCGTTGTTATTCTCAGCATTTGCAACAGCTGACTCAAGCAGCTTCTTTACAACGCTGGAAGCGTATCTCGGATTATATGTCAGGATTCCAGTATGTTGCACATCTTTGCCACGGATTGCATCTAATACGTAGCAGGCTTTCTGAACAGAAATTCTTGCATAAGATAATTTTGCAGACGGCCTTGTCTCTCTATTACTCTCATTTCTGGCTCTCTTAATATTGGCTATTTTCCCTTTGCCATTTTTAAGTGCCTCCTTTCGTCTTATTCAATATACATCTTATATCAGAACACCTTGGTCACTTAAATCGCCTTACGGTTCATTAAGTGTCCAGGTGAATAACACATTGTATGTGCTAATTAGCGAACGCCGGATTTCTTTTCGTCTTTACCGTGTCCTCTGTAAGTTCTTGTAGCCACGAACTCGCCAAGCTTGTGTTCCTACCATGTCCTCTGTAACATATACCGGAACATGCTTTCTTCCGTCATGGACAGCAATTGTATGTCCAACGAAGGACGGGAAGATTGTGGAACGACGAGACCATGTTTTAATTACGGATTTATCATTTGCAGCATTTAAAGCATCGATCTTTTTCAGTAAGCTCTCATCTGCAAAAGGTCCTTTTTTCAGTGAACGAGACATTCTTAATCCTCCTTATTATTTTGATAAAGCTTTGCCATCGCGTCTTCTTACGATGAGCTTGTTGGACTGTTTGTTTTTCTTTCTGGTCTTCAGGCCGAGAGCCGGTTTACCCCAAGGAGTACACGGACCTGGACGTCCGATACCGGTCTTTCCTTCACCACCACCATGCGGATGGTCGTTAGGGTTCATGACAGAACCACGAACGGTAGGTCTGATACCCATGTTACGTTTACGTCCTGCTTTACCAATATTAATCAGATTGTGGTCTCCGTTTCCGATAACACCTACAGTAGCACGGCATACGATCGGAACCATTCTCATCTCGCCAGATGG
>NZ_JAYFUY010000059.1:0-19692 GCF_059933065.1 Blautia sp. HA3515
TGACAAAACCTTTGCATTTAAAGCTCCTGCTTCTTATGCAGGTATTCTGACCAGTGGTTCTGTGGAAGCAGTCAACACAGCCAACAACCATAGTCATGATTATGGAGAGCAGAGCTTTACAGATACATTATCTGCCTTGGATGATGCTGGGATTGTTCATTTTGGCTATGACGAAACAGCAGTTATGGATGTGAAAGGGATCAAGGTGGGACTGGTTGGTATTTACGAGCTGAACGACCATCTTGAACGGGAACAGCAGTTAAAAGACAATATAGCAAAAGTAAAATCCGAAGGCGCCCAGCTTACCATTGTGATTTTCCACTGGGGCAATGAAAAGGAGACTGTTCCTGATTCCAATCAGATGACATTAGGCAGATTGGCCATTGATCAGGGTGCTGACCTGGTATGCGGGCATCATCCTCATGTACTTCAGGGCATTGAAACATACAAAGGTAAGAATATTGTGTACAGTCTTGGCAATTTCTGCTTCGGAGGCAACAGTGCTCCAAGCGATATGGATTCCATGATCTTCCAGCAGTCCTTTACCTTCAGCAATGGCGCTCTTCAAAATGACAATGTTACCAATATCATCCCCTGCTCTATTTCTTCTGCACAAGGCTATAATAATTATCAGCCAACGCCTGCAGAGGGGGATGAAAAAACACGGATCATGGAAAAGATCCAGGAACGCAGTTCCATGATCGATACTGCATCCTGATATTCAAATGTAGCACCCATCTCATTACCAACAATTTCTTACAGAATTATAATAGAATCTGTAAAAGCCAAGGGAACTGGCCCTTGGCTTTTACTATTAATTCATAACTGTTCAATACCCACAAAGCTACTATCTGCTGAATGATTACAACAAATATTCATTATGAATTGCTGTCAATAAACATGGCATCCCCAAAGGAAAAGAATCTGTATCTTTCCTTCACAGCCTCTTCATAGGCATGCATGATCTTCTCTTTGCCTGCCAGTGCGGAAACAAGCATCATAAGAGTTGATTCTGGAAGATGGAAGTTGGTGATCAGGCTGTCGATCATCTTGAAATGATAACCTGGATAAATGAATATCTCTGTCCAGCCACTGCCTGCTTTTAAAATACCATCTTCTCCAGTTGCAGATTCCAGGGTACGACAGCTGGTAGTCCCTACAGCGATCACACGGCCACCGTTTTTCTTGGTATCATTAATCAGCTTTGCCTGATCTTCTTCTACCACGTAATACTCAGAGTGCATATGGTGCTGCTCCACATCATCTACCTTAACAGGCCGGAAAGTGCCAAGCCCCACATGCAGGGTCACATGGGCGATCTGCACGCCTTTTTCTTTCACCTTTTCCAGAAGTTCCTTTGTAAAATGGAGCCCTGCAGTAGGCGCAGCTGCAGATCCTTCATGCTTTGCATAAACCGTCTGATAACGATTTTTGTCCTGTAATTTGTGAGTGATATAAGGAGGCAGGGGCATCTCACCCAACTGATCCAGGATTTCCTCAAAAATGCCGTTATATTCAAAATGGATCAGGCGATTCCCGTCTTCGATCACATCTACGATCTCACCCTTTAATAAGCCATCCCCAAAGCTGATCCTGGTTCCCTTTCGGGCTTTTTTTCCAGGCTTTACAAGGCATTCCCACACATCGTTTTCATTTCTCTTTAAAAGAAGTATCTCGATCAATGCTCCGGTTTCTTCTTTATGTCCATACAATCTGGCTGGGATCACCTTTGTGTCATTGATCACAAGGCAGTCTCCAGGATTCAGATATTCCAGGATGTCCGTGAAATGACGGTGTTCAATACCTCCATCTTTGATGGACAAATGCATCAGTCTGGATGCACTTCGGTCTGTCAGAGGATCCTGGGCAATCAGCTCCTGGGGCAGATCATAATAAAAATCTGATGTTTTCATAATTCCTCCTCTTTCTCCGGTTCACAGGCGATGTCCGCATGGGCAGCTGCCTGCTGGGTTTCTTCCTTCCATTGCTTTTTCAACTGCCTTACATAATTCCATTCTTTATTGGTAAGATCAGCCTTTTTCAAAAGATCCGGCCGGCTTTTGGCAGTACGGATCACAGACTGTTCCCTGCGCCATTTCTCAATATTCGCACGGTGCCCAGGACATCAGTACCTGAGGAACAGCTTTTCCATGCCATACTTCCGGTCTGGAATACTGGGGATATTCCAGAAGATTCCCGGCAAAGGACTCTGTCTCACCGGATTCTTTGTTGCTTAATACACCAGGCACCATCCTGGAAATAGAGTCCATCATAACCATGGAAGGCAGCTCGCCTCCTGTCAGCACATAATCTCCAATGGACACATAGTCTGTAACGATCTCCTCAAGAACACGTTCATCAATACCTTCATAATGACCGCACAAAAAAACCAGATCCTCTTCTTTTGCCATCTCTCTGGCCATTTCCTGATTAAACACCCTGCCCTGGGGAGTAAGATAAACAACTCTTGGCCTTTTCCCGATACGCTGTACCACTGACTCATAGGCAAGATAAACCGGTTCTGCCTGCATCAGCATTCCTGCGCCGCCGCCGTATGGATAATCATCCACTTTCTGGTGCTTATTATAGGCAAAATCCCGGATGTTCACAGCTTCTATGGACAGATAACCGGCTGCAATGGCCCGGCCTGTAATGCTGGTATTCATCCCATTCTGGATCATCTCCGGAAACAGGGTCAGTACATGAAAATTCATTTATACCAGTCCTTTCATCAAATGTACAGTCATAACGTCTTTTTCAATGTCCACATCCAGAATGCACTGATGAATGGCAGGAAGAAGAAGCTCTTTGCCCTGTGCATCCTGAACTACATAAACATCATTGGCACCTGTTTCCATTACATCTTTCAGAATTCCCACAGAAGTCCCATCCTCAGTTACAACCTTCATTCCGATCAGATCTGCAATATAATACTCGTCTTCTTCCAGATCCTGCGCTTCCTCTCTGGGGATCCATAACTCTTTACCTTTATATTTCTCTATATCATTAATATTATCAATATCTTTAAATTTCAGGATCACAAGATTCTTGAAAAACTTTACATTCTGTATGTAAAGCTGTCTCTTCTCCCTGCCTGTATCCAAAAAAACATATTCAAGATCAGGAAAGCGTTCTGCATCCGTTGTAGGATATACCTTTACTTCTCCTCTCACACCGTGTGTGGTAGTGATCACACCTACTTTTAATAAATCTTCCATCACCAAGCTCCTGTCTGTGTACTTATCATATACGATCCTGCCCGGTAGGGCTTTTAGTGTACTAGGAGATCCCAACGGAATTTCCTAGTACATTGAAAAAGGCTGTTGCATCCATACTATTGCAACAGCCCCTGAAAACTATTTCATTGCAGAATATCTACAATCACTTTTTTGCTGCTTTTGGAAGAAGCCGCTTTTACTACAGTACGGATTGCCTTGGCGATCCTGCCCTGACGTCCGATGACCTTACCCATATCAGAAGGTCCCACTTTTAATTCGATGACGATCACATCATCTTTCTCTGTCTCAGTAACGACTACTTCATCCGGATTTTCAACAAGAGATTTTGCAATTACTTCAACTAATCCTTTCATCACATACCTCCCTGTCTCGTCCTTTTGGGGACGTCACAGAAATACCCTCTCCGGTATTTCTTATTTTTCGATTCCGGCTGCTTTGAAAAGCTTAGCAACAACTTCTGTCGGCTGAGCGCCTACAGAAAGCCATTTTTTAGCTGCTTCCTCATCAATTTTGAATACGCTTGGATCAAGGTTAGGATCGTAGGTACCGATCTCCTCGATGCATCTTCCATCACGTTTGCTGCGGGAATCTGCAACAATGATTCTATAGAAAGGTGCTTTCTTCTGTCCCATTCTTCTTAATCTGATCTTAACTGCCATTTTTGTTTTCCTCCAATTTTTGATTATGTGTTGTTTTTGATTATTTATTATAAATAATTTATGTTAAAAAGGAAGCTTGAAGCCGCCTCTTTTACCACCTTTTTTGCCGCCCATCATACCGGGCATCTGCTTCATCATCTTCTTGCTCTGTTCAAATTGCTTCACAAGACGGTTGACTTCTGAAATATCTACGCCTGCCCCCTTGGCAATACGATTCTTACGGGATACATTCAGGATTCCCGGATTGCTCCGCTCCTGAATCGTCATGGAAAGAATAATGGACTTGGTCCTGTTCATCGCACTTTCATCGATCATTCCTTCAATGTCTTTCATCTTGGCGCCCATCCCGGGAAGCATGTTCAGGATACTTCCGATCCCGCCCATCTTATTCATCTGATCCAGGCTGGTAAGATAGTCATTAAAGTCAAAATCCATTTTCTTAAGCTTCTTGGACATCTCCTGTGCCTGCTCCTGATCTACGGAGGCTTCCACCTTCTCGATCAGACTCATCACATCACCCATACCTAAGATCCTGGATGCCATCCTGTCCGGATAAAACTGTTCCAGATCTGTAAGCTTTTCACCCATACCAACATAAAGGATAGGCTTGCCGGTAACTGCCTTGATGGAAAGAGCTGCGCCGCCTCGGGTATCACCATCCATCTTGGTAAGGATCACACCATCAATCCCCACCTTATCGGTAAAGGTCTTGGCTACATTCACTGCATCCTGTCCTGTCATGGCATCCACAACAAGAACAGTAGCATCTACCTGTACATTCTCCTTAATATCTGCAAGCTCCTGCATCATATTCTCATCAATATGAAGACGTCCTGCAGTATCAATGATCACAACATTCTGCTGATGTTCCTTAGCATGGCCGATGGCAGCTTTGGCAATATCTACAGGCTTCTGTTTGTCTCCCATGGAAAAAACTTCTACGCCCTGCTTCTCACCATTTACCTGAAGCTGTGTAATAGCTGCCGGACGGTATACATCACATGCAACCAGAAGCGGACGCTTGCCTTTTGCCTTCAGCTTACCTGCAAGCTTGGCTGCTGTAGTGGTCTTACCAGCTCCCTGAAGACCTGCCATCATGATCACTGTCATATCATTGCCTGGCTTAACAGGAAGCTCTGTAGTCTCACTCCCCATCAGGCTTACAAGCTCGTCATTGACGATCTTGATCACCATCTGTCCCGATTCAGACCATTCATTACATCCTGTCCTACTGCACGCTCCTGCACAGATTTGGTAAACTGCTTGACCACCTTGAAATTGACATCTGCTTCAAGAAGAGCCATCTTAACTTCTTTTAAAGCGATCTTAACATCTTCTTCTGTCAGCCTGCCTTTACTTCTCAGTTTTTTGAATACATTCTGTAATTTTTCTGTCAAGCTTTCAAATGCCATGTATTATAACTCCTCTAATATCACATTGGAAATCGCTGCAATCTCTTCAATCCCGGATTCTTCAGCAATCTGATGGATCCGCTTTACCTGCTTTCGTATATTCAGGAACTTGTCAACTAAATGAAGCTTCTCTTCATACTCCTCCAGTGCCTTGTCGCATCTCCGGATCATATCGTGTACTCCCTGTCTGGAAATCCCCAAATCCTGGGCTACTTCACTTAAGGAATAATCCTCCAGGACAACATTCGTATACACCTGCTGCTGCCTGCTGGTAAGAAGTTCTCCATAAAAATCATACAAAAGTGTACGCTCTACAAACTTTTCCATTCGTAATCACCTTGTGTATCTTACCGTATTTGTATCCGGTTGTCAAGTGTTTTTTCTTTACGAACTTTTGTTCGTGTCTTTTCGTCTACGTTCATCTATTGTTCAAGTCGAGCAGCCGCGAGACTTGGCGCGTGATTCTGGTCAGCGTAAGCTGACATATTCTTTACAGAATCACTGCGCATCCTCGCGGAGCGTTTATCTCAGTCGGAGATTGGACTCCCACTGAGACGAACTTGCTGTTACTCACCACCTGAAAAAGGTGGGAGTCTTCTCGACTGAGATAAAATGGTTCAAAAAACCGGCATATTAATTTGTACCGGGTAGTCATTTCTGCATGTTCCATTTTGTTCTGAGCCATGCTATACTAAATATGTTGTCCAGCCGATACCCGGCAACGGGAGGAGGTGCAGTCCATATGGAAAACATCGTCATTTCTTTTCTTATCTCCTGCCTGGCGAGCATAGCCGCCTATTATGTTTGCAAATGGTTAGATGGTGATAAGTGAGACAACACTAGCCTGGTAGTTTCTTGTCTACTATAAATAAACAAGAAGAAGCCCCCAGTATTCGCAGTACTGAGGGCTTCACTCTTTTTGTCTCCATGGACTCGTCATTTCTTTTCGCCTATGGCAATTATAGCATATGCAAATCTTGAAATCAATATACCATCTTGCTTAAAATCCAGAGAATTTTCCTCATTTGTCACAGAATTGTCACAAATCAATCTTTTCAACTGTTAGAATCCTTGTATTTACTGGATTTTCGAGCAAATAATGTCAAGTGTTTTTTCTTGACAGATAAATACTTTTTCTTGGCAGATAAACAATCCTGCCTGTTAAAGGCTGGCGCGGATCACCTTTGGTCTACAGCCAGCTGTCTCCAGCGCTTTTACGATCTGGTTCTTGTGATCTGTGCCAAATGCCTCCAGTGTGATCTTCAGCTCAACAGCCGCATTACGGTTGGTGCTTACAAACTGGTTATGCTCAAGCTTGATAACATTTCCCTGATTCTCTGCAATAATGCTTGCTACACGTACCAGTTCGCCCGGTTTATCCGGAATCAGCACAGATACAGTAAAGATACGGTCTCTCTGGATCAGCCCATGCTGAACAACAGAAGACATGGTGATCACATCCATATTGCCACCGCTTAAAATAGAAACCACTTTCTTGTTCTTGAAATCAAGATGACGAAGGGCTGCTACCGTAAGAAGTCCGGAATTTTCTACAACCATCTTACGATTTTCAACCATATCCAGGAAAGCAACGATCAATTCATCGTCCTCGATGGTGATGATCGCGTCCAGATTCTTCTGGATATAAGGGAAGATCTTGGAGCCTGGTGTCTGAGAACAGCGGATCCATCGTGCGATGGCGTCTGCATGCGGAAGGGTGACTGCTTCCCCCTTCTGCAGAGATGCTTTGGTGACAGGCTGCACCGGCCGGCTCTGCGCCGATCACCTTGATATGGGGATTCGAAAGCTTTGCAAGTGTCAGAAACTCCTGTAGCAAGTCCGCCGCCTGCGGTAGAGGACAGTCTAGATGTTGCCTAGGCAAAGTGTCCTGTACGGTCTCCATGGCAATGGTTCCCTGGCCTGTAGCTACTGCCGGATCATCGAAAGGCTGGATAAAAGTATATCCTTCTTTTTCTGCCAGTTCCAGTGGCGGATGCACAGGCTTCGTCGTGTACATCCTGCCATGAAGGATCAGCTCTGCGCCGTAGCTTTTTGGTACGCCTTACCTTGATCAGGGGTGTAGTGGTTGGCATGACGATCACTGCTTTTACCCCATATTTATGCGCTGCATAGGCAACACCCTGAGCATGGTTTCCTGCAGAAGCAGTGATCAGCCCTTTGCTTCTCTCTTCTTCCGTCAGTGTACTGATCTTATAGTAAGCCCCACGTACCTTATATGCTCCTGTACGCTGCATATTTTCCGGTTTGAAATAAACCTTATTCCCGGTCATTTCGGAAAAATAACTGCTTTTGATCAGCTTTGTCTCCTGTGTCACCTGTTTCACGATCTCTGATGCCTGTTCAAAACTGTCCAGTGTCAACATTGTGCTTCCTCCTCGTCTGCCGTCAGCAGAATTTTAATTTAGTATCATCGTTGGAGGCTTTTACCCCCAACATCATTTTGCAGCAAATCATAACTGTGCCCATAAAGAACAGTTACATTCGTTTTTATAAGCAAATTTAACTTTTATAAATAAGTTTAACTTTTATAAATAAGTTTAACTTTTATAAGTAAGCTTAGCTTTTATAAGTAAGTTTAGTTTTTATAAGTAAGCTTGTTTTTTATCCAGAAAGTATATTTTGGCTTTACTTTGTAATACTTGTTTTTTCCTTTGATCTTAAGACTGTAAGCAGATTTTTTATTTACATGGATCCTTACAGAATCAGATGTTTTACATTTGTAAAAGCTGCAGCTGTCGATCACCAGGCTTACCTTACCGGATTTCAGGTTTTCACTGTAAATATTGTGTGCCTTATTATTCTTGAAAATACACTTCTTGATCACCGCACGGGTATTACTGTCGTTTACCAGAAGCCCTGTTGCCGCATTGGCACGGAATTTACAATTTGTAAAAGTTCCTTTAGAACCGCCAACAAGGATAACCCCATCATGTTTGTCTTTCAATCCGTTTTTGTAAATGTCACAATTGGTCATTGTCACATTGCACACAAGTGCTGTACCAAGACCATGGCGTCCATTATTGTAAAGCTTACAATTTGTAACAGACGCTGTACCATTCTTTACGGAAATACCACATTCACGGTTGCCATTCAGCTGGGAACCGGAAATATTGAAAACAGATTTCTCATATACGCCTACTCCATGTCCCAGTCCCTGCTTTGGATAACCAGAACCATTATTCAGGATCTTGCAGCCGTTAGCCGTAACCTGGCATTGACCAGACAGCCCGATACCAATGCTGGTACTCTTGGAAACGGTTACATTTTCCAGGTATGCAGTCGTTGCACGTAATTTAATACCATTCAGTCCTGATTCCACATTCATATTAAGAAGACGGATATCAGATCCACTGTTGCCTGAAATAACGGTAGAGCCTGCACTTCCTCTCCAGGTACCGCCATCTACCACTGCACCGGAAGACCCCGGTAAGGTTGAGCAGCTTGCTGCCTGTACCTGTTACAACGGTCTGCTCATCTGCTGCCGCGCACCATCCTGCGATGCCAGATTTACCGTACCGTGGACTGTATAAGATCCTGCCGGAAAATAAAGCAGCTTTTTACCAGTGTTTTTTCTTGCTGCACGTAAAGCAGATGAAATAGCAGCATCACAGGCCTGTGCTCCTGTAGGGTCTGCCCCGTATTCTGTCACATTATAAACGGTATAATCTCCATAAGCTTCAGATACTGCCGCATGTGTTATCTGGGGATACCCAGCCAGAACCAGTACTGTAAGCAGCAGAAAACAGATATTTCTCCATGTTTTTTTCATATTCTACCCCCTTACACGATCCCGTGTTTATTCATTATCTTCTCCGTTGCTCCGGGCTCTTTCATCAACATTGAACAATGCATTTACAAATTCATTGGCATCAAATTTCTGCAGATCATCAATACTCTCACCTACACCGATATATTTAACCGGAATATCCAGTTCAGACTGGATTGCTACTGCAATACCGCCTTTGGCTGTACCGTCAAGCTTGGTAAGGATGATCCCGTTTACATTGGCAACTTCAGCAAACTGCCTGGCTTGTACAAGAGCATTCTGACCTGTGGTACCGTCCAGCACGACCAAAGTCTCCAGATATGCTTCCGGATATTCTTTCTCAAGGATACGGTAAATCTTACGAAGCTCTTCCATCAGGTTCTTCTTATTATGAAGACGTCCTGCTGTATCACAGATCAGCACGTCAGCATTCCTTGCCTTTGCTGCTGCCACTGCATCATATACTACTGAAGCAGGATCTGCGCCTGATTGACCGCCAATAATATCCACACCAGCACGGTTGGCCCACTGGGTCAGCTGTTCTCCCGCTGCTGCACGGAAAGTATCTGCTGCTGCAAGGATCACTCTCTTCCCCTGATCCTTTAATTTACCTGCCAGCTTACCTACAGATGTAGTCTTGCCTACACCATTGACACCGATCACCAGGATCACTGACTTACGGTTCTCAAATTCATAGTCTGTGCTGTCCACATACATCTGTTCTTTAATACTGTCGATGAGAAGCTCCTTGCACTCCATAGGATCCTTGATATGCTTCTCTTCTACCTGAGCTTTCAGATTTTCAAGAATGGCTGTAGTAGCATTGATCCCAATATCTCCCATGATCAGGATCTCCTCCAGCTCCTCATAAAAATCATCATCAATACTGGAATATCCGCTGAAAAGGGAGTCAAACCCTTTCACAATGTTGTCACGGGTCTTAGTAAGACCACTTACAAGCCTTTTAAAAAAGCCTTTTTTCTCCTCTGCCATATCCCATTCCCTCCTTACTGCGTTAGCTGGTTCTCCACAAGGTCAACAGATACAAGAGTGGACACTCCCTTTTCCTGCATGGTAATACCATACAGTCTGTCTGCTGCATTCATGGTTCCCCTTCTATGTGTTATTATAATAAACTGCGTGTTCTTCGTCAACTTCTGCAGATACCCGGCAAACCTTCCTACATTGGAATCATCCAGTGCTGCCTCGATCTCATCAAGAAGACAGAACGGTGAAGGCTTAAGGTTCTGGATCGCAAATAAAAGGGCAATGGCGGTCAGTGCCTTCTCACCACCGGACAGCTGCATCATATTCTGCAGCTTCTTGCCTGGTGGCTGGGAAATGATCTTGATACCTGCTTCCAGGATATCCACATCTTCCTCCAATTCCAGGGTACCCTTGCCTCCCCCGAACAATTCCTTGAAGGCTTTGTCAAACTCTCTTTGGATATCCCTGAATTTCTCTGAAAACTGCTGACGCATGCCTTCATCCAATTCCCGGATAATATTTTCAAGCTGAGCCTCTGCTTTTTTCAGATCCTCATACTGGCCAGAAAGGAATGCATGGCGTTCCTGAAGATTTTTATAATCCTCAATAGCATTTACGTTTACAGAACCAAGCTTTCTGATCTCATCCTTTAACTGTGTGATCTGCTTCTTCATTTCCTTCAGGTCTGTATATTCTTCCTTTCGATACTGAAGAGCATTATTAGGTGTGATCTCATACTCCTCCCACATGTAGGAAATCTGGGCCTCCCGGCTTTCCTCCAGCTTTTCCATCTGGCTTTTCAGGCGGAAGCATTCTTTATCCAACAAGGAAATCTGACCGGACAGATGATCCCTTTTTTCAAAAAAGGCTTTATGGCTGGTATTTTTCTGGTCCTTTTCCTTCTGCCAGGTCTCCAGCTGCTGTCTGTCTGCCTCTTCCTGGCCGCCAAATCCGGACACTGCTTCTTTCAGTTCTTCCACAGATCTGCGCTTATTCTCCATCTCCTGATTTCCCTGCTTCAGGGTTTCCAGAATGGTCTGTTTTTCCTGCACAAGTCCCTGGATCTCAGAAATAAGACGGGAAAGATTCTCAGATGCAAAGCTTTCTTTCTGCTGGGTGGTAGATGCTTCCAGCCGAAGGTCTTCCAGCTTTCTTTGAACTGAACTTTCTTCATTTTTCCATTCTTTCCAGTTCCTTCTGCCTTGTTTCGATATAGGTTTCCAGTTCTTTCTCATCTTGTCTGGAAGCCTTTAATTCTTCATCGATCTTATCATGATCCTGCTTGATCTCACTTAACTGTCTGCGGATCTGCTCCTGATCCAGACGGATCCTTTCATATCCGTCCCGGATCTCCTGCTCTTTATCATTTAGCTGTGCCAGATTCATTTTTGCAGTATTCTGTGCTACGTATTTGCTGCGCAGCTGTTCCTGCAGCTGTGAGATCTGGTCACGGAGCTGATTGCGTTTATGCCTGTTCTCTTCCATAGAAGCAGTCAGACGGCTTACCTCTTCCTTTTGGGAAGCCACTTTTCCTTCCAGTTCCTCGATCTCCCTGCGCCGTCCCAGAAGATTGCTGTTATTCTTAAATGCACCACCTGTCATGGAACCGCCCGGACTTAAGGATTCTCCCTCGATGGTTACCATACGCAGGCTGTGATGATATTTTTTTGCAATGGCAATTGCATGGTCAATCTGATCCACTACCAGAACTCTGCCAAGAAGATACCTGGTAAGCCCTGTATATTCTTTCTCTGTAGTAACCAGATCAGAAGCCAGGCCTATCACACCAGTCTCTCTTAATGCATCTTTCTGGCTGAACTCCCCTCTTGTATTAATACTGTTCAAAGGGAGAAATGTGGCACGGCCGAAACGGTTCTTCTTCAGATACTCGATCATCCTTTTTGCAGTCTGCTCATTATCAGTAACAATATTCTGGATACTTCCTCCCAGGGCTGTCTCAATGGCGATCTCGTACTCTTTATTGACCTGGATCAGATCTGCTACCACACCACGGATGCCGGATACCCGGTCTTTCTGCTCCATGACCCTGCGGATACTGTTGCCATATCCGTCATAGCGTTCTGTAATATTCCGTAAGGATTCCAGCCTGGATGCTTCCCGGTGGTAGGCGGTCTGGCTGATCTCCAGCTGTGTAGTCTGTTTCTTCAGATCTTCGCTAAGACTATGTACCTGCTGGTCCATCTGCCTGGACTTCTGATCGATCTCATGGATTTCTTCTGTGATCTGGTCATACTCTGACTGGGCTTTTGCCCGGATGGTCTTCTGCTGGGCTTCCTCACTTTTCAGGTGAAGGATGTGTTGATTTACTTCTGCCTTACGAATCCCCACCTGCTCCATCAAAGTATCAAATCTCTGAGCCTTTCCTTTTGTGGTGGCTCTGGAATTAGGATCTCTATGATTTCGTTCTTACCGTCTTCCACTGCACTTTCACACTGGGAAATCTGTTCCTGCACCGTATGCAGTCTGTCTTCCTGGTCTGTCAGCCGTTTCTGTGCTTCTTTTACAATGGTATGAAGCGATCCCTTCTCTTCTTCTACTTCAGATCTGGCCTGCTGTCTCTGCTTCAGATCCTCTTCCACAATTTCCAGACGGTTCTTAAAATGTGTATCACTTTGCAAAGCTGCCTGGATCTGCTCATTTAAAACATTGATCTGGCCTTCCAGCTGCTGCTTTTGCAACGCATTTTGCTGGGTCTTCTTCCCGCAGCTCATCCATCTGCCGGTTCAGTTCTTCCAGTTCCTGCTCCAGACGGTCATACTCCACCTTGGTCTGCTGATATTCTCTGTTGGTATCTTCAAGCTGTGCAGATGCTGTTTCATTCTTCTCTCTTAACACCAGCAGATCCTTTTCTGTCTGCCGGCTTTCCAAAAGAAACATATTTACATCCAGTTCCCTTAAGCTGTCCCTTTTCGCCAGATAGATCCTTGCCGTTTCAGACTGACGTTCCAAAGGTCCAAGCTGCTTGGTAAGTTCGCTTAAAATATCGGTTACACGAACCAGATTCTGTTGTTCATCCTCCAGCTTTTTGATGGTAGTATTTTTCCTGCGCTTATACTTGACGATTCCCGCTGCCTCATCAAACAGTTCTCTTCGATCCTCTGGCTTTCCGCTTAAGATCTTATCGATCTGCCCCTGCCCGATAATGGAATAGCCTTCCTTTCCGATACCTGTATCATAAAACATCTCATTAATGTCTTTCAGCCTGCATGCACTGCCGTTGATCAGATATTCACTTTCACCGGGAGCGGTACAGACGCCTTGTAACTGTTACCTCATTAAACTCCACTGGCAGCTTATGGTCACTGTTATCCAGTGTAATGGCAACGGATGCAAAGCTTAACGGCTTTCTGGTCTCTGTCCCTGAGAAAATAACATCCTGCATATTGCCGCCTCGCAGCTGCTTGGCACTCTGTTCTCCAAGAACCCAGCGTACTGCATCGCCTACATTGCTTTTCCCACTGCCGTTAGGACCTACAATGCCGGTGATGCCATTATGAAATTCAAAATTGATCTTCTGTGCAAATGACTTAAAGCCCTGCACTTCAATATTTTTTAAGTACATATTTTACCTATGGCCCTTTATTTTCTCAGTTTTCGGATTGCCTCATAAGCAGCTGCCTGCTCTGCAGCTTTCTTAGTGTGTCCGGTACCCTGTCCCATTGCCTGGTCATTCACCAGCACTTCCACTGTAAAGCTTTTGTTGTGATCCGGTCCTGATTCTCCTACAAGGCGGTATTCTACTCCATGACTCAGATTCTCCTGGACAATCTCCTGCAGGATGGTCTTGCTATCATAAAAGAGCTGCTTATGCTCCAGGTCATTCAGTATAAAATCCAGTACAAACTCCTTTGCATTAGCAAAACCACCGTCCAGATAAATAGCCCCAAGAAGAGCCTCTGTTGCATCTGAGACAATGGAATCCCTGTTCCGTCCTCCTGTAAGTTCCTCTCCTCTGCCAAGGAGCAGATACTTAGGCAATTCAAAATCCCTTGCACAAAAAGCAAGGCTTGGCTCACATACCAGGCTTGCGCGTTTCTTTGTTAATTCTCCTTCCGGAAGCTTTGGATATTTTTCAAAAAGAAAATGACTGCTGATCAGCTCCAGTACTGCATCTCCTAAGAATTCTAGCCGTTCATTACAGCCTCCTTTTCCAAGCTTTTTTTCATTTGCATAAGAGCTATGGGTCAGGGCTTTCACAAGAAGGGTTTTATCTTTAAAGCTGTACCCGATCCTGCTCTCCAATTCCGTTAAATTCGTCTCCATATTATCTCCTTATTATAACAAATCATCCTATTGCAAACATTACTGAGTAAATTCCTGTTACACACAAGAAAGGGCTGCCGTTCCAGGCTGTCCCCAAACCGGCAATCCCTTCTCAAGAATGCCTCGGCATTCTTGCTGCGAGGTGCGCGTCATGCAATTGCATGACATACTTCTCCTGCGCACCTCTGCAATCCTGCCGGAGGCTATATCAGCTGGGGGATTGACTCCCACCACTGATACCAGCTTGTTGCTCACCACCTATAGAGGTGGGAGTCATCTCCCAGCTGTTATCCTTACTCTTTAGATGTATCAGCCATCTCCAGAATATGTTCCCCGATCTTTTCATTGATCCGCTGCTGTTTAAACTGAACACACTGGAAAATCCCGTTTTTGATCTCTATGGATCTGGCACTTCCATGACATTTTACCACAAGCCCTTTAAGACCAAGAAGCGGTGCTCCGCCATGCTCTGTCACATCAAAGGATTTCAGGGTCTTCTTAAGTGCAGGCTTGATCAGAAGAGCCCCAAGCTTACTGCGGAAGCTGGACATCAGGCCGCCTTTGATCTTCTTCATCAATGTGCCTGCAAGCCCTTCATAAAGCTTCAGGATCACATTACCTACAAAGGCTTCGCATACCACTACATCTGCATATCCGGAAGGAATATCCCTTGCTTCAATGCTTCCGATAAAATTAATACCAGGGCATGCTTTCAAAAGGGGAAACGTTTCTTTTACAAGTGCATTTCCCTTTCTTCCTCTGCACCAATATTCACGATGGCTACCTTGGGATTCTTGATCCCCACTACATTCTCCATATAAATAGATCCCATTTTGGCAAACTGTACCAGATGGGAAGATCTGGCATCAACTGTAGCACCGCAGTCGATCAGAAGGGAAACTCCCTTCTCTGTAGGGATCAAAGGCGCCAAAGGCGGCCGCTCCACTCCTTTAAGCCTGCCTACAAGTACCTGACCTCCAACAAGAATGGCGCCTGTACTTCCACAAGATACAAATGCATCTGCCTCCTGGCGCTTTACCATCTTAAGTCCTACTACAAGTGAAGAATCCTTTTTCTTCTGGATAGCCATAACCGGCGGTTCAGCTGTCTGGATCACCTCTGTGGCAGGTACCACCTGGATCCTGTCCTTCGGATAATCCGGATATTTGGCAAGCTGGGCACGCACTTCATCCTCAATGCCTGTCAGGATCACCTGGATATCTTCTCTTTCCGTAACTGCTTCTACGGCTGCCTTTACAGGCTCCTGGGGTGCATAATCGCCTCCCATTGCATCTACAACTACTTTTACCAATTCTGACATTTATGATTACCTCCTGAAAAAAGCGAAACTGCTCTCTGGATTTCGTATTCCCTGTGTCAACTGTCCTAAATACGCTTACAGTTACTTTGTATCTTACTATACTAAAAACAAGGCGCAAAAGTCAATAGCATTCCTCTATATGCTCCGGCAGCGTCCTGTTATCCGCCAATCTCACACATAGCCCTTAGTTCTTCCTTTTCTTTCCTTTCATCCTTTTGTTCTTCCAGGAAATGATGACACATAGGTTTTTCTTTTACTGCCTTAAGGATCATCTGTTTCAGCGTTTCTTCTGATACTCCTTTTTGCAGATAAGGCATAAGGTCGCAGCCTGACTGATACTGAAGACAGGTTTTCAGATATCCGTCACTGGTCAGCCGGATCCGATTGCACTGACTGCAAAATTTATGGCTTACTGCACTGATAAAGCCGATTTTCCCTTTAAATCCCTGTACCTGATAATAATGGGCAGGACCATTTCCCAGACTGCCTTCATAGGGCACCAGCTGAGTATGAAGCTTCTTTTCCAGAAGCTTCAGGATCTGATCCTCTGTGCAGCAGGTAAAATCCTTCCCATATCCGATGGGCATCATTTCAATAAACCGTACATGCAGGTCCTGATCTTTGGCAAGTAAAGCCAGCTCTGCCAGATCCTGATGATTTTTCCCATAAACAGGCACACAATTCAGCTTTGTTACAAGATCCTGATAAGATAAAGCTGCTTTCAGACTGTCCATAACAGGAAGGAGCCTGTCCCTGCCGCTGATCTGCTGATAATGTGAAGAATTCAGGGAATCAATACTGATATTGACTCCTGTAAGCCCTGCCTTTACCAGCTGGGGGAAGATATTTTCCCAATAAAATCCCGTTAGTTGTAAGAGTAACGCTGCGAATCCCGGGGATCTGCCTTATTTCTTTTATAAGTGTGGGAACCTGAGGCCGCAAAAGAGGTTCACCGCCTGTGATCTTGACTCTGGAAACTCCAAGCTGTGCAAAACACCTGCACAGCATAAGGATCTGGTCATCGTTGAGCATCTGTTTGGGCACTTTATATATACAGCCTTCTGGCATACAATAAATACACCTAAGATTACACTGATCTGTTACAGAAATCCTGATATAGTCAATGGTTCTGCCATAACTGTCCTGCATGCGGCTTCCTCCTTTCTTTTTTTTCCTTGAAACACCTGATGATTTTTAGTATACTTTTTCCGGGGAGCAGAAAGGTGCTGGTGTGTCTCCTGGTCTTCAAAACCAGTGTGGGGCATGGATTGTCCCGGGTGGGTTCGATTCCCACATGTTCCCGCCAGTAAAGCATATCTTGTGCACAACATTTCAGTTATCCAATACTGCGTGCCAGGATTCTTTTCTTTTCCATTCCAGCTGGTAAAATGCTCTTTATCATAGCTTTCCAAAAGAGTAATGGCACACTTTCTTGAAATACCAAGTATGTCCCTGAACATTCCTGTAGGGATCTCACCATGCTGCCTAAAAAGAAAAGCAGCACATTCTTTTCCTTTCATATAAAAGGCTTTTGCCATATAATCCCCCTCTCCAAACCTGCATAAATCTCCCTGCTGTATCATTTTGAAGAAAAGCCCCGTAAAATCTGGTTCTTTCCCAAGGTTTTTTTTGACTTCACAGGTTTTAGGCGGAAAGAAACCAGCCTGCTGATACAAAGCACAGATCTTTTTCATGGCTTCACTGGATTCCTCCGGTTTTTGGCATACCTTTTCTTTTCTAACTTTATCGCAAAGCTGTATTACTACACCGCCTCCAATGGTTTCTGAAGGAGAATATTTCCGCAGGATCAGATGATCTCCAGGCTTTATATAAAGTTCTTTTTCCAGGCGAAGCTGTGCCTGGCATTCCTCTCCCGGAAGGATCTGTTCCTTACCTTCCAGAAGTATCCTGCCCTGAAATGTACCACAGCCCCAGCATACCTGTATGCGACTGTTATTTTTTACAGGTTCTTTTAAGCTTTTTACGGTCTGAAACTGTATATTTATTCTGCCCGCAGGCTTTTGACTGCCAGGCTGTGCCAGCACCATGCCTCTGGAAATCTGCTTTTTTTCTATTCCCGGCAGATTCACCGCCACCCTGGGTGCCAGCCTGCACCCATTCAGCCTGTTTCCCAAAGATCTCCAGCCTGCGGATCTTGACTTCTTTCCCTTTTGGATACAGGATCCCTTTTGCACCTGCACAGATCCTTCCCTGAACCAGGGTACCTGTAATTACAGTTCCAAACCCTGGCACTGTAAAAGCACGGTCAATAGGCAGAAAAAAAAGGCAGAGAAAGGTCTTTTGGCGGCAGCATTTTGGCAAGCTGCGACAGTTCCTTTCGTATGGTCTTGATCCCTTCACCTGTAAGTATGCTGGTTTCTATGATGGATGCCTGTTCAAGGAAGGTTCCTTTTACAAGGGTTTCTATATCCTGTCTCACCTTCTGCTTTTGCGTTGCATCAGCCAGGTCACATCTGGTAAGGGCGATCAGTCCTTTCTTGATCCCCATAAGTGACAGGATCTGCAAATGCTCTACTGTCTGAGGCATGATCCCCTCATCAGCTGCCACCACAAATATGATGATCTCCATCCCCCACACACCAGCCAGCATATTCTTAATAAAGTGCTCATGACCCGGTACATCGATGACCCGCCGCCCGGATCTCTTGTCCCAGATCCACAGGGGCAAATCCAAGATCAACCGTCAGGCCTCTTTGCTTTTCTTCCAGAAGCCGGTCTGTATCCACCCCTGTCAGAGCTTTTACCAGACAGGTTTTCCCATGATCCACATGTCCTGCTGTCCCAATGGTAACGTACTGCATCCGCTCACCTCCTTGTGAGGAAGGACGTTTCCCCGGCTTTCCTAAATATCAAGAACTTTTTTGATTATCTGTGTCAATTCCTTCATTTCTCCCGAAAATATGGTCCGCATATCCAGAACCACCTGGTCTTTCTCGATCTTCCCGATTACCGGAGGCTCGCTGTGGCGCAGCCTTTCTTCTATCTCCATCACAGAATACCTGGATGAACGGATTGACAGGCCTTTTCCCGGCAGATCCTTTCCCGGCATACTGCCTCCACCTGTTGTCCCCAGGGTGTCGATCATCTGAAGCTGCACATGATCTCCGGCTTCATGCTTCAGGCTTTTTAATAAAGCATCTGCCATCTGTTCCATCTGTTCCAGGCTCCGGCTGGTCATTTCCAATACCGGGATCTTTTGTTTTTCAGATTCCTTGTACAGCCTTACTGTTTCATCCAGCACAGCTGCCGTGAATTTATCAATCCTAAGCGCACGCATCAGAGGATGCTTTTTTATCCTGTGGATCAGTTCCTTTTTACCTGCAAGTATCCCTGCCTGTGGTCCGCCCATCAGCTTGTCTCCGCTAAAGGACACCAGGTCTGCCCCCTGAGCCAGAACTGACCTGACCGTTTCTTTTGGATCCGTTCCGGGAATATACCCCAGATCTCCGCTGCCCAGATCCACCAGCAGATACAGCTGACGCTTATGGGCTTCCTCTGCCAGTTCTTTTACAGACGGTGCACAGGTAAAGCCTGTGATCTGGTAATTGCTGGTATGCACCTTCAGGAATGCAGCCGTGTTCTCTGTAACTGCACGGGTATAATCCTCAAGATAAGTACGGTTTGTGGTGCCTACCTCTACAAGGATTCCTCCGCTTTGCTCCATAACCTCAGGAATCCTGAATTTCCCTCCGATCTCCACCAGTTCCCCTCTTGAAACACAAACCTGACGTTCAGAAGCCAGTACTGTAAGCATAAGCA
The DNA here is from genome assembly GCF_059933065.1 of Blautia sp. HA3515. Taxonomy (NCBI): domain Bacteria; kingdom Bacillati; phylum Bacillota; class Clostridia; order Lachnospirales; family Lachnospiraceae; genus Blautia; species Blautia sp. HA3515. The sequence goes on from NZ_JAYFUY010000059.1 coordinate 19,470, forward strand.
GCACTGCAGCCGCATTATTATTGACCACTGCTACTGCTTCTGCTCCTATAAGACTCTCCAGGTCCTGCTGAAAGGAAGCCAGCCTGCTTCCCCTTTTCCCTGTTTCCAGATCCAGTTCCAGATTGGTATACCCGGTCATCAGTTCGTGCCACATGCTCTGTCTGTCTCCTCTCCAAGAGGTGCACGTCCCAGATTGGTTGTGCAGGATCACCCCGGTGCCATT
>NZ_JAYFUY010000060.1:0-15470 GCF_059933065.1 Blautia sp. HA3515
GCCAGGCACCTGATACGAAAGATCTGCAGAAAAACAGTTCATCCGGTAAAAATAGTTTTTTTTCCGCTTTTAAGGGGCTGCGGCTTTCCACAAAGCTGATGCTGGCAGGCGCTGTGGCAGGCCTGGCATATATCCTGCTTTTTACAGCTGCTAAAAGGCATTATAAAAGGATGTACAAAAGAACGGACAGAAGGGCAAGGGCATGACCAAAAAGAAGCAAGGAGGGTGTATGGCTAGAGAAATGAGAAAATGGCTGGCTGCTTTGCTGGCACTAACACTTATAACCGGAAGTGCACCGGTGTATGGGGAAGAACAGTTTGTTGATGTGGCAGAGGATATACAAGAGGAATCCTGGCAGGATACAAAAGAGCCGGAGGATGTGTTTTCTTCTGAAGATTTTACTTCTGGTGAAAATGAAGCTTTCGGGAAGGATACTGCAGATTTTTCAGATGAAGTGACAGAGCCGGAAGAGGTTTATGATGTAACAGAAGAGGAGTCCTTGTTTGAAGATGTACAGGATACCAATGCCCAGTCAGAGGAATATCTGACAGGTCTGAAGGTATATGTCAACGATTCTGTAAGTGCGCCTTTGGAAATGAACCGCAGGGAGGATCTGGATGAAGAACTTCAGGGGAAGGTTTATACAGTAGAATACAGTTCTAATTATGATTCAGGTTCCTTTTATGTGACTGGAGATCTGTCAGCTGCCGCACCGGAAGGGGCGAAGGCGGTGCTTTCTGCATGGACCCTTGACCATACCCAGGAAACAACAGAAATGGATGCGGCTGCTTCTTCAAAAGGACTTCGTTACAGTCTGGGCAGCAGGATCTTTACTTCCGGTGCGCAGGGTGGAAAAAGGGCAGTTTATACCATTACAGCAGGAACTGAAGAAAACAGCCAGATATATAAAATCCTGGTGCTCCGCCGTCTGGATCTTAAGAATATCAGATGCTACAGATCTTCTGACACAGATATTACAGAAAATCTGATCCGGAGCTTTGATACTACAGGAAAAACCAGAGAATATGAGGCGATCGTTCCTGCCGTTGATACAAGTGTGAAGCTTCTGGCAAATGCATATGGTGAGAACTGGTACCAACTGAAAGTGAATGGAATCACGGTATCCGGCTCTGATCCGGTAGATGTTTCCCTTGGCGCTGAGGAAACAAAGATCCAGCTTTCCATGGAAGTGCAGGATACTTATGAGGATCCGGCTTACCAGGGATCTACATATACATCACAGGGAAATTATTGTGTGACTGTTTCCAAAAAAGCAGGCACAGATCTTGCCTTTCAGATCACGCCATGCCAGGCTGTTGTCAGTGTATATGATGCAGCGGGAAACCGACAGATACCAGATCCGGATAATCTGCATTTATTTCATGATATATTAAATGGAGAAGCTTATACATGGACAGTTTCATGCTATGGTTATGCAGGTGCCCATGGCACATTTACAGGAGGAGAAACAGCCCTGATCCAGGCAGACCTTCAGGAAGCTGCTGCACGCCATACAGAGATCCAAGATAATGACTGGGTTAATTTCAGAAACAGTGATATGAATAACGGTGTTGTGAACTGGGAAACCCCGGAAAACTCTTCAACTGCACTGGAAAAATGGTCCAGAAAGCTGGGAGGCAGCTGGGAGGCCTCTGTAACTCCGCCGCTGATCCTTGGAGGACAGCTGTATGTGGCTTCAGGAAAATATATTTACAGACTGGACAGGGATACAGGGGAGATCCTGGCCACCAGTGATCCGCTATCAGGAAGCATGGTCTATGCTATGATTCCACTGACTTATGCAGAAGGGATGCTGTTTGCACAGATTGGAGGCGGAAAGATCCAGGCGATCAGTGCTACTACTCTTAAGTCCCTGTGGATCAGTGAATCGATAGGTGGACAGACGATTTCACCTGTTACATATAAAGACGGATATATTTATACAGGTACCTGGGATAATGAAACAACAGCAGGAACTTATTTCTGCCTGTCTGTTACAGATGAGGACCCTGCAAGGGGAGATGAGGTGAAATACTGTACCTGGAAATACAACCATAAAGGCGGTTTTTACTGGGCAGGAGCCTATGCATCCAAGGATTATCTTGTGTTTGGGTCAGATGACGGGTCCGAAAACGACTACACCAATACAGCGATCCTGTATTCTGTGAACACCCATACAGGGCTTTTGATAGATCAGAAAACAGAGCTGAATGGAGATATCCGGTCTACCATCGTTTATCAGAACGGGTATGTGTATTTTACCACCAAAGGCGGTTATCTATATAGGATTGCCATGAATCAGGACGGTACCTTCGGTCAGACGGACAGCATCAGTCTTGGGGGAATGGCAACTGCATCTCCTGTAGTATACAAGGGCAGGATTTATGTGGGTGTATGCGGTACAGGCGGCCAGTTTAATCCGGATGGAGGACACCATTTTGCGGTCCTTACAGAAACAGCCTCCGGTCTGTCCCTTGCTTATAATGTTTCCATTCCAGGATACCCTCAGGCTGCCCCTTTGCTTTCTACCGCTTACGAGAACCGGGATTATAACGGAGACGGGCTTCCGGATGGTCGGGTGTATCTGTATTTTACTTATAATGCAAAGCCTGGCGGTATTTATATGCTGACAGATGCACCAGGACAGACCTCCGGCGCAGCTGCAGAGATTTTCAGACCTGAGAATGATCAGGCAGAATACTGTATCAGCACCATCAGTGCAGACCGTGATGGAACTCTTTATTTTAAGAATGATTCCAATTATCTGATGGCAGTGGAATGTAATGGAGCATATATTGACAGTGTGTCTGCACAATCGGATGCAGGTACGATCAAGTGGAAGGATATGTTCCGGAAAAGTAAAACAGAGCATACTTTGCTCATCGGGGAGGAAACAAAAACTGTAACTTTGCAGTTTAAGGCTTTGGATGGCTGTACCTTGTCTGTGAATGGACAAAATATTACCGGCGCTTATACGGTTGAGGTATCTTCAGGACAGGCAGAGGTGCAGGTGCTGGCACAGTGTCTTGGAAAAAGCAGAAGATACGTATTTCATATTACAAGGGACCAGTCTGTTCCAGCACTTGGAAATCTGACTGTAAGTACAAGCAATGCTTACAGTAATGTTCAGGCAAGGCTGGCGATCTCTCCGGCATTTGACAGAAATATAGCGGAGTACCGGGTGCTTTATACAGGAGATCGTGATTTTATCAATATTTTTGCAGAAACAGAGGAATCAGATGCAGAAGTAACGGCAGCAGGGATCCAGGGAACCTTGAAGGTAACTACTTTTGGCAAAACCACAGGAAGCGGTAATGCCAGCAGGGTCGCTGTTTATCTGGATAAAAGTCCGGAGATCCAGGAGGCAAAGGTACGGATCACAGTACGTACCCGTTCCGGAAAAACAGGTGATTATTTACTGACGATCCAAAGAAAAGAGATCATTGTTACGCCAACACCTACGCCGGTACCGGATGAACCGGAGGTTTTTGGCACTTGGACAACTCTTTCAGCTGCTACAGTGTTTGAACCGGAGGTGCAGCAGCGGACAGGCAGCAAGGGTACTGTACAGACCCGCACAGTGGGTGAGAAGCTATCTCCTACAGGAAAGCTGAATGCAAAGAGCATTCCCCTTAAGGTTCGGCAGACTACGTCTAAGATATCAGTGTCAGGTCTGGCTAACGGGGATTTGGTGAAAACCTGGACCAGCTCTAACAGGAAGATCGTGTCTGTATCGAAAAAGGGCGTGATCAAGGGCTTACGTAAGGGAAAAGCCACTGTAACAGCTGTTCTGGCAAGCGGAAAGAAATTAAGCCTTACTGTAACTGTGCAAACTAAGGATGTGAAAACCAAAAGTATTACCGGGCTGAAGGGAAAGCTGACTTTGAAAAGAAAAGGAAAGCTGGCGTTGAAGCCTGTGATTTCGCCCATTACTTCCCAGGAAAAGGTTAGTTATATGTCGTCTAATGCTAAGATTGTGTCTGTGACTAAGAACGGGGTGATTACCGGGAAGAAAAAGGGGAGTGCGAGGATTACGGTTAAGTCAGGAAGTAAGAGGAAGGTGGTACGGGTGACGGTTCGGTAGGGGATTGTAAAAATCATTTGGAGAATGTTTAAAGCTAAATGGGCTGCATTTGGCGGAAAAGATATGTTTATATATCAGGGCTTCGTTTTCGGATTTCTCCCGGGCATTTATTATCTCTGTCATTTGCCAAACTCACGCCTGCGGCGTTCAGACACGGCAAATAACAGAGAAATTAGCCCAGTCGAAATCTGCGAAAGCCTCGCATGATATATAACCAAGATCTTTTCCGTAATGCAGCTCTTTAGGTTCTACAATCCTGCCAATGAATTTTACAATACAATATTGCTTTTATGATAAGATTTTGATAAAATTAAGATAATGTCAAGATGATGTAAATGAAGGGAGTGTTTGAATATGATACAAATTCGTCCTGTTTCGGATTTTAGAAATAAATTCCCGGAGATTGAAACTATCGTAAATAGTGGAGAACCTGTTTATCTGACTAAAAACGGTTATGGTGTTATGGTAGTTTTAAGCTTGCAGGAATACGCAAATTTGACCGATAATATCGAAATGAAGCTTGATGAAGCTGATCGCCAGGCTTCAATGACAGAAGAACGATTATCTCACGAAACTGTTTTTAAAAATGCAAGGGGTATGATTCATGGGAAATAAGTCCTATAAGCTTCGATATTTGCCAATATTTGAACAAGACTTAAACAATACAGTGAATTATATTGCTAATGTGTTAAAAAATGAGGATGCGGCTCTTCGTTTAATTAATGATGTCGAAGCTGCAATTTTGAAAAGACTGAATAATCCAGTTTCTTTTGAACCATATCAGTAAAACAAAGAGACTATCCTTATTATCGAATTTATGTAAAAAATTATGTTGTCTATTATGTGGTGATTGACGATGTAATGGAAGTTCGACGTTTAATGTATGGAGCAAGGGATATAGATAATCATTTATAGTATGGCAGATAGAAAAGATTTTGAAGATAAAAATGAAAAAGGTAAAATTTGATAATGTGTTCTGGAGGTTGACAGTTATTGGGCAAAATGTTATACTTTCTAAACAATGAATAACCAGGCGTGGTTCAGCCTTTTGGCTGATTTGACGAAATCCGGTGAGAATCCGTAAACGAACGCCGTGAAGGTATGGCGGGTACCTTAAGTCAGCCTCCAACGCGTTGTATAGGACAGAGACTCATGTGGACAATGGGGCTCTGTTTTTTGTTGCCATTTATGCTTATGAGAGATGGACAATGGGAGTATTTCTGGCTGTTCAAACAATAAACCTTGAAAAAGAAAAGGAGAAGGAAACGTGAGAAAAAAAGAACTGTTTAAAAGGTTGACAGCTATATCCATGGCTGCAATGATGACACTCACAATGATGCCGTCTTATGCATTTGCATCTGACAGCGCTTTTTCAGATGGTCAAAAGACCTGGGAAGAAGTATCTGCAGAAGATACGAGTTACGACGGAGATGTAATTGCGGATGAACCGGAGGAAATCCTGGAAGATTCAGATGATTTCCAGCTGGCCCAGCCGGATGCTGCTTATGATGAGGCAGAGGATGCCAAGGCAGCGGCTGCGTATTTGAAAACTAATTATATTGATGGTACAAATAGAATCACTAGCACAGGTGGTGCAAATGTAGTAAAAAGTGATGATGGATTAAGCTATACTGTTGGACTGACAACTCCCTCTGGATCGAGTATTTCATCTCTGCGATTAAAAACTGAAGGAAGTTCCAGCTCATATAAAAGTGGCTGGTATATTAACAGTAAATATGTTAATTGGGGAAGTAAAAAGCCTTCAGCGCCAGGGAGTCTAGGTATTACTCGTCCAACCGCAGAAGAAGGAAACCAGAGTTTTACAGCGACTCTTCGTTTGTTTGCAGCAGAGACCAGTACAGATGTAATTAACGATGAGACACAGGCAGAAGCAGCAGCTTTGGCTTCACAGGATTTTACGATCACATTAGCGGCAACTGAAAAAGTATATGATTATCGTCTGACTTTAAAGGTGCAGGATTCTGATCAGAAAGAGATTACCGATGCTACTGTACAGCTTGAAGTTGTGTCTCCATATGAGAACATTAAAAAAGAACAAGATGGAACTTACAAGGTAAAAAAGGGACAATCATACAAACTGACGGTCAGAAAAAGACGGATATAATAAATTCACGAATAATATTACTGTTTCAGGTAATGATGTGAACGAAACGATTACTGTTACCTTAGTTCCAATCGTAAATCATAAGATCACATTTCTGATTTGTAGATAAGGATACTGGTGAGATTATTCCTGGTGCAAAGGCTCAGGTAAAACTGGGATATTATGACACGATTAAGGCCAATGAGGACGGCAGTTATACTCTTGTTGAAGGAAAAGAGTATAAATGGTCCTGTAGAAAATGTAGAAAACTATAAAAATTCTAATAATAATGTTTTTACTGTAACAAAGGATGAAGAGATCCTTATCCAGCTGACTAAGGAGATTTCTACATATAAGGTTACCTTTAAGCCAACTTATATGGGACAGGCAGTTGATAATGCCATAGTTAAGGTGACATATGAGGAAGAGGACGACTGGGATGACAGCACATATCCTGTAACAGTAACACCTGCTAATGGCGTCTATAGTCTGAGTAAGGGTGTTGAGTATACTTATACTGTTAAGGCAGAAGGCTATAAGGATGCAACAGGTACGTATACACCTTCTGGAAATCAGGTGGAGATCGCATATCCGGTTGCAATGCAGAAGGATGTGGTTATTAATCCTGCAGATCAGGCTAAGGTTGACGCAGCAGTTGCCAAGTTTAATAAAGAACTTGGCGCTTTACGACCTGGCTACGATCAATACAAGAATATTAATGCTTTTGTAGAAGCAAAGCTTGCTTCTTACACCATTGATACAGCTGGCATCAAGGTTGCAGTAAAATCATCAGATAATACAGATGTCATTGGATCGGATGGTGTGATCCATTATATTGCATCTCAAAAACCGGCATCTAATAATGTTAATAGTGTGAATCTGGATGTTGTGTTTACATTTGAGTTGAATGGAGCACAGGCAGATTGTCTCGGTTCTACAAGGGTAACTGTTGGATGGGACAGAGATCACTTCAGCCGTAAGATGGCAGAGGAAAAAGACAGCCTTACCTGGGATATGATCAAGGGCAATAATACTTCTCAGACAGAAGTTGAATCTGATCTTTCTCTTCCACAGATCATGACAGATGGTGCATATTATGCATGGTCACAGATCACATGGACATCTTCAGATCCTACTATAATTGGTGTTGAAGGTGGAAGCAGCACAGGATTAACCACACCGAAGAGAGGTGTGATCCATGCTCCTGCAAAGGATACAGAGGTTACACTTACAGCTACTTTTAATGCAAATGATACGATTCTTAATTCTTATTGTGGAGAAACAGTAAATGCTTTTACAAGCTGCACCAAGGACTTTACCGTTACCGTAAAAGGGACAAACATTGCACCTCCTACAGAGGAAGAGCTTCTGGCAATCCTTAATAAGTATTATACAGCAGATCAGTTTACGGATTTTGTAAATAAAGACGAAGTTGTTGACCTTGGCAATTGCCAGGCTGATTTCAGTTTGCCAAAGTACACCAGAATCAAGGATGAAAACAATAATTTAGTATTTAACAATGGTGAAATTACTGTAACCTCCGAAAATGAAGCTGTTACAGTTAATGGTTATCGCACATATGTAGACGGTTTCTATACTAAGGATATGACAGGAGATCTTGTAGTTACATTTACCAGGGAAAATGTAACTGCAGTCAAGAGGTTCCCGATGACTGTGAAGCCTCTTGATGCCAGTGTTCTTGCTGATGAGCTTGCAATGATGGAGCAGGCAAAGCTGCATTACTTTGATGGTATTAATGATGGCCGGTATGCGGATAAGGATTCTATTACTGGAAATCTGCATCCGTTCCAGGAAATGGTTCTGGATGAAAACGGAAATCCAAAATGGATCTACAGTTTTACTGACAGAACAGGAAAAGGCATTATTGCAGATGATTTCTTTGATGATCCATGGATCATGGAGGGCGCTGGATATAATCGTTTCAGATCTACCAACCAGAGGTATATCAATCATGATACATTGAATGTTTATCCTGGTGAGACAGATACAGAGATCACCATTTCGTCTCTGCTCAGCAGCCAGAGGTATGGTGTATTTGCAAAGAAACATCCGGATAATGAGGCACTGCAGAAGCTTTACAGACAGCCTGTTTCCGTTACAGTTACTGTTGTAGGTACTAAATCAGCAGCAGAAGGCCTGGCTGATCTGATCCAGAGCACACAGGAAACATTAGATGCTATGGTAGAAGGGCAGGAGCCTGGACAGTATCCGGCTGGAACAAAGGCAAAGCTTCAGCAGGTTCTGGATGCTGCAAAAGCAGCTCAAGTAAAGGAAAATGTAACAGAGGAAGAGCTCCGTCAGGCAATCCGTGAACTGAAAGCAGCTGCAGCAGAGGCACAGGATGCTCAGAATGTGGTGACAGCAGCAATCACAGTACGGCTTAATCAGACACCAAACCAGCTGGGACAGCTGCTTTCCATGACAGTAGCTGCAGATACAGCCAAATCCTATGGCTATGAAAAGCCGGAGGAAATGAAGAATAAAGTGGCTGTTGTGGATGTTCTTTATGCAATCCATAAAGAATTATATGGGGCAGATTTTGAGAATGATCCGGGCAGATATCTGTCTGTAGATAATACAGGTAAGATCAATACCATTTTCAAGGCTCAGAATCCAAATGTTTCTTATCTGATCAATGATAAGTATCCAATGGATGCAAATGGAATTATGACTGCTGCACATAACAGTGTGGTAAATACCGGCGATCAGTTCAGCCTCTTTGTATATGCGGATACAACCGGATGGACCGATAAATACCTTTTCTTCCAGGATGTTCCATCTTCTGTTGAGGCTGGAAAAGAATTTGCTGTAACACTGAAGACCTACGGATATGATTCCAACTGGAATACTGTGGAACTTTTAGTGGCAGGAAGTACACTTACCTTGGAAAACAAAGCAACCGGTGAAAAGACACAGGCTGTAACAGATGAAAACGGATCTGCAGTAATTAAAGCAGAGAAGGCAGGCGCCTACAGATTATACGTATCCAATGCACCATATACCTATTATGCAGTGGCTATGAAGGACATTGAGGTAAAAGCAGCAGAAGTACCTGCAACACCTACAGAGGCACCGAAGCCAACGGTAACACCTGCACCGAATCCAACAGAGGCTCCTCAGCCTACAAAGGCGCCTGCGAAACGTGGACAGGTACTTGTTGCCAGAGCAAAAGCAGCCAAAACATCTGTGGCACTTAGCTGGACAAAGGTAAATGGCGCTGAGAATTACAAGATTTATGGCGCAAAGAATAACGGTAAGGTAAAACTTCTGAAAACTGTATCCGGAACAACCAGATCCTGGACACAGAAGAAGGTGAAAAAAGGAACAACTTATAAGTATTATGTGGCGGCTTTTGACAGCTATGGAAGAATCACCAAGTCAGCAGTGATCTATACAAACACAACCGGTGGAAAGAAAGCAGACATTAAGAAAGTGACTGTAAACAAGAAGGCCTTTACATTAAAGAAAGGCAAAACAGCCACTATCAAGGCTAAAGCCATTGCTTCCAAGGGTACATTCAAAAAGTACACCAGCAATATTCGCTATGTTTCTACCAACACTTCTGTTGCAACAGTAAGCAAAAAGGGTGTGATCAAAGCGAAAGCAAAAGGTAAATGCTATGTTTACTGCTATGCACAGAACGGACTTTATAAGAAAGTGAAAGTTACAGTAAAATAAGCTATTCTGTAAAAACATCAGAGTAAGATCAGAAATTGTAGTGTTATAAAAATAAAAAAGATGAGACAACTGAGCAATTGGTCGTCTCATCTTTTTTCACAACTAAAAAAGATTTCCGATGCCGGTAGACACCAGGAAAAGGACCAGCATTACCACAGGCACTACAAAACGGATCATAAAGCTGTACAGGCGGGCACGGCCAAAATGTTCCCCATTTCGTTCCACCTCACTGATAATATATTTGGGACCGATCACCCAGCCCACCAGAATACTGGTAAGGAAGGAGATAAACGGCATCAGGAAGCTGTTGCTGATATAATCCATTACATCCAGCAGCTGTGCAGTGGCGCCATTTGGAAGAGGCAGTTCAAAGTACAGTGCATTATATCCAAGGCAGATCAGCACGGCGGTGATAAGAGAATAGATCCCGATCATGCTGCACATCTGTTTACGGGTTTTGTGGAAGATCTCCATACAGTTAGCAACCAGGGTTTCCATAACGGATACGCAGGAAGTAAGTGCAGCAAAGCCCATCATTAAGAAGAAAGCAATGGCTGTTATTTTTCCTACAGGTCCCATGGCTTCAAAAACCTTAGGCAAAGAAATAAAGATCAGGCTTGGACCAGAAGCCATTCCATCGGTGCCCAGGAAGACAAATACTGCAGGGATGATCATCATACCAGCCAGGAAAGCAACACCTGTGTCAAATATTTCAATCTGGTTAATGGACTTATTCAGATTTACATCATCTTTCACATAAGAGCCGTAAGTAACCATGATACCCATAGAAACACTTAAAGAAAAGAATAACTGGCTCATAGCATCCAGAAGGATTTCAAGGAAGCGCTTTACAGTCAGACCGGAAAAATCAGGATATAGGTATACCCACAATCCCTGAAGACCTGTACGTACTGTTCCATCTGCATCTTTTTTGGAAAGAGTCAGGGAAAAGATGGCAATAGCAAGGATCAAAATAATCAGTCCAGGCATGATAAAGCGGGAAAATTTTTCGATTCCCTTTTCTACGCCACGGTATACGATCCAGGCTGTCAGTGCCAGAAATATAAGCATAAAAACAATAGGTGAAACCTTGGATGTAATAAATGATGTAAAATAGCTGTCCTTGGAAAGGGCAGATCCATCGGAAATAATATATTCACAGAAATATTTGGTGATCCATCCACCGATCACAGAGTAATAAGTCATGATCAGGGCAGGTACAAGGAATGTAAGATATCCAAGGAACTTCCACTTAGGATGTAAGGTTCCGAATGCTTTCAGGGCATTTTGCTTGGTCTTTCTTCCAATGGCAATGTCTGTGGTAAGCAGCACAAAGCCAAAGGTAAGAACCAGGACAAGATAGATGATCAGGAAAAGTCCGCCCCCATCTTTGGCACAAAGATAGGGGAAACGCCAGATATTTCCTACGCCTACCGCACTTCCGGCAGCTGCCAGGACAAAGCCGATAGAATTACTGAAGTTGCTCTTTTTCTCTTTCATGGATATTACCTCAATTCATATTTTTTGTTAAATGACGGATATCAAAATCATTTTAATATATAAAGAATAGAATGTAAACAAATAGGATTTCAGTTACTGTTCACACACCACTATCCCGCGAGGTGTTTTGGCATGAATATGCCAAAATCCCGAGACATACAAGCCAAAATTCCATTGCCGCAGGCAATCTGGAATGAATTTTGGCTACGTTACTATGAACGGAGTGAACAGTAACGGATTTCATGTAAGGAGACTTATTTGTAAAAAAATTTTTGAAATATTATATTTTGGCCAGATATATGATATAATGGTGGTGTCCGGAAAGCAGAAAGTGTTTTCTGGATATTTTTATAAAAAAAAAAGATAGTGAAGCTGCAGGATCCTTTCATAAGATCCTGGTATATGTTGGAGAATAGACTATGGAACAGGAACGATTGATTTTTCATGTGGATGTTAATAGTGCTTTTCTTTCCTGGGAAGCAGTACGCCGGGTAAAGGAAGGGCTTCCTGATCTGAGAGAGATCCCTTCTGCGATCGGCGGAGATCCCAGGACACGGACAGGTATTGTGGTAGCCAAATCAATTCCTGCCAAAAAATATGGGGTACGTACAGGGGAGCCTGTGGGGATGGCTCTCAAAAAATGTCCGGAGCTGGTAGTTGTTCCAGGGGATTTCAGCCTGTTTTTAAGGTGCTCCAGGGCCTTTAAGGAAATCTGTGCATCTTATGCGCCGGTAATGGAATCCTTTTCCATTGATGAGGTTTTCCTGGATATGACAGGTACATCCCTGCTTTATCCGGATCCTGTAGCCCTGGCCTGTGAGATCAAGGACAAGATCCACAGAAAACTGGGATTTACTGTAAATATAGGGATTTCCGTAAACAAGCTTCTGGCTAAGATGGCTTCTGATTTTGAAAAACCGGATAAAGTCCACACCTTATTTCCGAAAGAGATTCCCACAAAGATGTGGCCTCTTCCTGTGGGGGAACTTCTTTTTCTTGGAAAAGCATCCCGGCGGAAACTGGAGGATGCGGGATCCACACCATCGGAGATCTGGCACATGAAGATGAATCCCATATACAGATGCTTTTGGGAGCAAAGAACGGTCATCAGCTGTATCAGTATTCCCATGGGATGGATGATTCTCCTGTGCGGGCAGAAGCAGAAGAAAGCAAAGGGCTTAGCGTGGAGACCACTTTTAATGAGGATCTTGTTTCAAAGGAGCAGGTTTTTCAGGTGCTTCTGGCCCAGTGCGACATACTTGCAGCCAGACTTCGGAAAAAAGAAAAGAAATGCAGCTGTATTGCAGTTTCTTTCCGTACACTGGATTTTAAAAACCGTTCCCATCAGATGACTATTGAAAGTGCAACAGATATTACAGACGAGATTTTCAAATATGCACAGAAGCTATTTCTGGATTTCTGGAAAGGGCAGCCCTTACGTCTGGTGGGGGTTTCCCTGACAGGACTTACCGATGGGATGTATGAGCAGATGAGCATGTTTGAAGATACCAGGGACAAGAGAAAAGAAGGAAGCTGGATGCTGCCCTGGATTCCATACGTTTGAAATATGGCAATGACAAAGTGACCAGAGCCAGTATTATGAACAGCAGCGGCAGGATCGGAAGAAAAGCAAAAGCGGAGAACGGATTAGATGAACAGCACACATGAAAGCTGGGGCCTGATAGGCCCCAACAGTTAGAAATTTTTCACATTCTTGAATTTGTGTTCTATGCCAGATATATGCTGCCGTTGCCTGCTCTTTAGTAAGACTGGCCGCCCTGGCTTCCGGACATCTGTCTTTCCTGGGACTCGATCATTTTTTTGACCATATATCCTCCTACTGAACCGTTCTGTTTGGAAGTCAGGTTTCCGTTATATCCATCTGTAAGGGGGACACCCAGTTCATTTGCAACTTCAAATTTAAAACGGTCTAAAGCACTTTTGGCCTCTGGTACAACTGCTTTGTTAGAAGAAGTAGAATTTGTCATTTGATTTTCCTCCTTGGTTGTTTTGTTTGATGTTACATTGCTAGTATGTGCTGAACCAAGGAAAATACACTGGAAGTTCCTGCTTTTTTAGGTTAAAAATCCCAGATGTCAAATACAGGATAAAAGATCTCAGATAAAAGATCAGTCAGCAGTTTTTGTAAGATCGGCTTTGACTGCTGTATACTTTTTTTCAGGGATCGGAAGAGTGGTGCCGTCTGTCATAGTGACCTGAAATCTTATAATCTCACGTACATGCTCCGGATTGATCAAATAACATTTGTGAATTTGATAGAACAGCTCTCTAAACTGTTTTTTTATTGAAAGCAGATTGTCAACTGATTCAAAATCACCGTCCAGGGTATGGATCAGGGTATGGGAGCCAAGGCTTTCCACATAAAGGATCCTGGGCCATTGCAGATATAAAAGAGATTTGTTTACGCTTTTAATGACCAGCCTTTCAGAACGAGCTTCACCAGCCAGTGTATAATGCTTATAATTCTCATCATAATGGACAGGGTAGATATTGTCACGCTCATCATAGGTGATGGCATTGGAAATGTGACAAAGTTTGATCTGTGGCCGCCCGTTTTCTTCTACAAAGGTAAGCTGTATCCTTTGGTTTACCCGGCTTACACTTTTGTCCGGCCAGATAGTATCCACCAGGAAAAACAGGAGTATCTCACAAGTCTTGGCACTTCCGGTAGAAATAGGTGTGACCGTAAGGTTATTTATGATAAATTTAAGGTTGTGATGTTCATTCCTGAAGGCTTCAATCAGTGCTGCCTTGGTGCGGATGATCTGTTTTTCGGCAGGACCGATCCACAATACATCCCTGTGGCAGGATTCCAGAAAGAGCCGGATATCGTTATTATAATAATCGGTTAGTATAGTTGCTGCATATTTGGCGGTTTCCTGTATGTTCATATCCATCCTCCCTGTGTTTTATCTCAGTCGAGAAGACTCCCACCTCTTTTAGATGGTGAGTAACAGCTCGACTTGAAAGTCTGCCATATATAAGATACCAGGGCAGGGTTGTGGGAGTGCATAGCACAAAGCAATCCGCAGGTATCATAGTTGGAGGCTTAACATCATGTAAACTGGATCTGGGTGTTTGATACACTATTGATAGTACCATAAATACGAATATACAGGCAAGAAATATCCATGCAAAAAATTAGGAAAACTTACCTAAAATCAGTATAAGTCTGCGGAAAAATTTGTGAAGGATCAAAATGAAAACAGTTGTTCGAGAAAAGTTGTAACTTTTGGATTCTTGTGCTATAATGAACAAAACCATTGAGAAAAGGAAAGCATAGCATGTCACCATTATTAGCAATTTTGTTAGGAATTATACAGGGGATCACCGAATTTCTCCCGGTAAGCAGCTTTGGCCATCTGGCTACAGTAGAGAAGCTTTTTCGGCGCAGAGAGACAGGCAGGTGTTCTTTTTGAAGTGATGCTGCACACAGGTACGCTTGCAGCCATATTTATCGTATTCTGGTCAGATATTAAAAGGATAGGAGAAGAGCTCCTTGGTATGGCCATGGATCTTGCAGGTAATCTTAACCTTTATATACATAACAGAAGGACAGGAGAGCATCTGCATTATGCAAAGATCGTATACGGCACATACCGTAAGTTTGCGGCACTGATCCTTGTATCATCTGTTCCTACAGCAGTTCTTGGCTATACCTGCCGCAGACTGGCTGCAAAGGCGGCCGTTTCACCACTGCTTCCAGGGATCTGTTTTTTGATCACAGGGATCTTTCTGCTGGTAACAGATCTGGGACAGGCCGGTATGAACAAGACCCCAAAGGAAGCCGGGTATGACAGTGCCATGTGGATGGGGATCTGCCAGGGACTGAGCGTATTTCCAGGGATCTCCAGAGAAGGCATGACCATCTGTGCAGGACTTCTTTGCGGGCTGAGCCGTAAGTTCGCCGTGAAATATTCATTTATTATGAGCATTCCCGCAGTGGCAGGTGCCCTGGTCCTGGAGCTTGGTCAGTTTGCATCGCCTGGAATGACGGTAGGGCTTGGTTTTACCTATATCCTTGGTATGCTGGCTGCAGCCGTGACTGGATTTTTTACCATC